>JAOUMF010000334.1 GCA_029881615.1 Alphaproteobacteria bacterium
GGCGGAAATGCGCCGGATTGCCGGGGAAGCCCGCGCCGCGGCCCGTGCGCTTGCGCTGTCCGATGGCGAGGCGCGCAACGCGGCGCTACGTTTGGCGGCGGCCGAAATCCGCCAGCAGGCGGCCCAGATTGCGGAAGAGAACGCAAAGGACATGGCGTTCGGCAAGGAAAAGGGGCTGTCGGACGCGATGATGGACCGGCTGTTGCTGACGCCCGATCGTATCGAGGGTATGGCGAAGGGCCTGGAGGATGTTGCAGCCCTGCCCGATCCGCTGGGAACCGTGCTGGCCCAGTGGGATCGCCCCAACGGGCTGAATATATCGCGCGTTCGGGTGCCGTTGGGGGTGATCGGCATCATCTATGAATCCCGGCCGAACGTGACCGCGGATGCCGGGGGGCTCTGTCTTAAGGCCGGCAATGCGGCAATCCTGCGCGGTGGTTCGGAAAGTTTCCATTCCTCGACGGCGATCGCGGAATGTCTGCGGGCGGGGCTTGCCGGTGCGGGATTGCCCGCCGGGGCGATCCAGATGCCGCCAACCCGGGATCGCGCGGCGGTGGGCGCCATGCTGACCATGCCCGACCTTATCGACGTCATCGTGCCGCGCGGCGGCCGGTCGTTGATTGAACGGGTGATGGCGGACTCGCGCGTGCCCGTGCTGGCGCATCTCGAAGGCGTCTGCAGTGTCTATGTGCATGCGGGGGCTGACCCGGAAATGGCGCGCCATATTACCCTGAACGCCAAGATGCGGCGTACCGGCATCTGCGGCGCGGCGGAAAACCTGCTGATCGACCGGGCAATCGCCGCGGCCCAACTGACGGCTATAGTTGACGACCTGGTGAAAGCGGGATGCGAGGTCCGCGGCGACGAAGGTGCGCGGGGGATCGATTCACGCATTGTCCCCGCCAGCGAGGAAGACTGGTCCACTGAATATCTGGAGCCGATCATCGCGGTAAAGCTGGTGGACGGGGTCGATGACGCGGTCGATTTCATCAACAGTCACGGCTCGCACCATACCGATTCGATCGTCACAGGCGACGCGGCGGCGGCGGAGAGTTTTCTGAACCGTGTCGATAGCGCCATCGTCATGCATAACGCCTCGACCCAGTTCGCCGATGGTGGAGAATTCGGCATGGGGGCCGAGATCGGCATATCGACGGGGCGCCTGCATGCCCGCGGACCGGTCGGCGCCGAGCAGCTGACCACCTATAAATACATGGTGCGCGGATCGGGCCAGACCCGGCCCTGAGACAAAAAAACGGGGCGGCCGAAGCCGCCCCGCGCAACCCTTTTATTTCTTGACCGGTCAGGAACCGGCGATGCTCGCGCGCAAGGTGGAGATTTCACCTTCGATACGGCCTTCTTCCTTGCCGAGAGCCAGCAGGCGCTCATACATCGCGTCGCGCTCGTATTTGCTGATCTCGTGCTTGGCACCAGCCGAATCGATCCGGTATCCCTTGTCCATGTCGTCACGGATTTGGGCAACTTCATTGCGCACCGAATTCAGTTCGCGCTCCAGCTTCCGGATGTTCTGTTTGACCTCGTAAATATAATAGCCGGCGTTATAGCCCTGCATGAACTCGGCCTGCATATTTCCGGGCGGGCAGACGGATGTCTTGCCGGAGCCGTTCTTGCCTTCGTCATAGCCACGGTCGTAGGTGCAGAAGGACTGCAGTCCGACCAAGCGGCCCTCACCATATTTCGTGGCATCCGGCGACACGCCGACTTCTGCACAGTCCTTGCGGTAGGCACCGATACGCGACATCGGCTGGCCCTTCGAGCCATCTTCCACGCCGATGGAATACCAATCGGCGGCCAGGCATTCTTCCTCGGAAATGCTTTCGCAAGCAGAAAGAACGAGCAGCGCGACCAGTAACGTGGGCAGTACCAGCATGCCCAGTACCGATCTGCGGTCGCCCTGTGCGGTCGAACGAACGCTCGGTAGAATTCCACGAATATTCATTATCGTTACTCTCCCTAATATATGATCCACGGTGTTACAACCGAGGCATCCACCCCGATATCCCATCAGGTAAGTAGATACGATACGGAAACTGAATAAAGTATTAATTCGTACTCAACCAATTTATTCCTGATTCCGTTAGGCTGCGAACTGTGCCAAATAATGATCCGATGGAAACCGCCAGAAAATCCAACCCGAATTCCCGGGCGAGCCGCCGCCGTGTAGGCTTGCTGGGGGGGTCATTCAATCCCGCACATGAGGGGCATCTGCATGTCAGCCGGCAGGCATTGAAGCTGTTGGGGCTGGATGAAGTGTGGTGGCTAGTGTCGCCGCAAAACCCGTTGAAGCCGGAGGCCGGGATGGCGCCGCTGGGCGAACGCATGGCCGACGCTCGCAACATAACAGGTGATCAGCCCCATATCAGCGTTACCGATATCGAGGCGAAACTTGGCACGACCTATACCGTGGACACGCTGGATGCGCTTTGCCAGCGCCAGCCCGATGTTGATTTTGTGCTGCTCGTCGGGGCGGATATTCTGGAGGAATTACCGCGTTGGCGGGGTTGGGAACGGATTTTCCACACCGTCCCCATTGCAGTTTTTGCCCGAAAACCCTATTCTTTAACAGCATTGTCCGGTCTGGCGGCGCAACGTTTCTCGGAATTCCGTATTCCGGAAGAGGATGCGGATACGCTGGCCGGTCGCAGGCCACCGGTCTGGGTTTTCCTTAATGTCGAGGAACACCCGGCGTCGGCAACAGCGATCCGGGCAGCGCGCAAGTCCGGTTAGCCATGTGAACCTGTTGAAAAGGATAGCAGTCATACCACGTAAACAAGGGAAGCCAGTGAGCTCCCAAGACCTTCTGGCGGTGGTTACCGCATCGCTGGAGGACAACAAGGCGATCGATGAAGTTATCATCGATCTGTCGGGCAAGTCCGCATTGGCGGACTATATCGTGATCGCATCGGGGCGGTCGCAGCGTCAGGTCGGCGCGATGGCCGACCAACTCGTCCAAAAACTTAAAGCGGCCGGCGCCAAGGGCGTCGTCTCGGAAGGTCAGCCGCAGTGCGACTGGGTGCTTGTCGACGCGGGCGATATCGTTATCCATCTGTTCCGCCCCGAAGTAAGGGATTTCTACAAGCTGGAAAAGATGTGGGCTCCGGGTGGCGAGGCGGTCGAGCCGCAGGCTGCCTTGGGCTGTTGAACGCCGCGCGCCCATGCAGATAGAAATTCTGGCCATAGGGCGCGCCCGGGCCGGACCCGAACGCGAGCTTTTTCAGATCTATGCGGATCGTATTCGCCTGCCGTTCGCCTTGCGCGAGCTGGAGGAGAAGCGGCGTTTGCCGCCGCTGGAACTGAAGGCGCGTGAAGGTGCCCTGCTGCTGGATGCCTTGCCCCGCGATGCCGCTGTGGTAGCGCTGGACGAGACCGGAAAAGACCTCACAAGTGGGCAGTTTGCCAAACAGTTGGGCCGGTGGCGCGACGACGGGCGGGCCACGGTCGCATTTGTCATTGGCGGCGCCGACGGGCTGACCGATGAGGTGCGAGGTCGCGCCGACCTGTTGCTCTCGCTGGGGCGGCAGACCTGGCCGCATATGCTGGTCCGGGCCATGCTGGCCGAACAGATCTATCGTGCACAGCAGATTCTGGCCGGACACCCTTATCACAGGGGCTAGGGGCGCGCGGTGTTGCGCAATTGACCGGGGGTGCGATCCATCGCGATCCATTACGTCACCCTGGGAAACCAGATGGGACAGGGTTTGTATGCTCGCGCGAAAATATATATAACTCACGCCATTATTTTTCTGGAATGTCTTGCATATGACCGATTCGCTGAAACCGCGCCCCGTAGTGCTTTGCATCCTGGATGGATGGGGAGACCGCGAGGAAACCGACTTCAACGCCATTGCGGCGGCCGACACGCCGGTGTGGGACCGTCTGCGTGCGACATGCCCGCGCGCGCGGCTGGAT
>JAOUMF010000335.1 GCA_029881615.1 Alphaproteobacteria bacterium
GGCATAGGCGATTTCGCCCTTCGCTTCGGGCAAGGGCTTGCCCTGCTCCAGCGTCATCAACAGCCCCAGGTCATCCTGGTTTTCCAGCATCAGGTTATACCAGCGGCGGATAATGTCGCCGCGCTGTTTGGCGGTCTTCGCGCGCCAGGCCGGCCAGGCCGCGTTCGCCGCCTCGATGGCCCGGCGGGTCTCGTCGGCGCCCATCTTCGGCACGGTGCCAAGGACTTCATTGGTGGCGGGGTTGTTGACCTTGATGGTATCGCCGCTATCTGCGTCGACCCACGCGCCATCGATATAGCATTGCTGCCGGAAAAGGCTCTTGTCTTTAAGCTGCATCTCAACCGTCCCCCATAAACGAAAATAAAAAATCTGGCTGGTGGCGCGTTGCGCCGGTCATCCCGTCTGTTACCAGATTGCCACCAGCGCCGCCAGCCCTTGCCAGACCGGGATGGCTTACTAATATGACAATCGACGCAACAGGAATGGCAAGAAGACGAAAATCATGAACATAAAAATAATCGGCGCCGTCATGTCGCTGCTGGCGCTCACGGCCCTTGCGGGCTGCGAGACCGGAACCGGCAACAGTCAGGCGCCGGCGGAAACGAAGGGAACCGCGGGCGAAATTTATGCCCCCGACGGAAACGAAGGCGCCACCGTCACCGTCACGCCGGTGGGCAAGGCATTGATCAGCGTGGTCGCGGGCTTTCCGGCGCGCATTCATGTAGGCGCGGTCGAGGGTGAATATCAACAGGCCCGTTTGCAACCCGGCGATTACATACTGCGCGTGGGCAGCGTCGATTCGAATCATGGGCTGAACCTGAATTTCAAGGCCGCGGCCGGCGACTATTATGCATTGGCCCTGACCTATGCGGTAAACGGCACGCTGTACTGGACCCCGGTTATCGTAAGCGGCACGCCCAATGGCCCGATCGCCGCCGACAAGGACGGATTGCTGGTCGGCAAGACGCAGGCAGAAGCCGTCAAATCACTAACCGCGGGTACCGTTACCGCCCAGCCGCCCGAAAACCCGACCGCCCAGGCCGACGCCCTGTACCAGAAAGGCATGAAACTTCTGGCTGCGCGCAAGCCGGGACCGGCCTTTGAGGCCTTCAGCCAGTCGATCAGCGCCAAACCGACGCCCAGGGCGTTTATCGCGCGGGCCAGCCTTGGCTATGCCCGGGGCGAGGCGCTGGGAAAGAAAAACGACTGGAACGGCGCCGAGCCCTTTTTCAAGGGCGCCCAGGCCGACGCGGAAAACGGCATCAAGCTGGACCCGAATTCGGTAAAGCTCTGGTCCATCAAGACCGCCACGCATATCATGCTGAACCAGCATGAACAGGCCTGTTCGGCGATGCGCAAAACCTGCGCGCTCGGCGACTGTTCGATCCTGGAACAGGCGCCGCAATGCAAGGCCGGAGAATCCTGATGAAAGGTCAATTCATGAAAAGCGCTATCTCACGCCGGGGCTTGATGGGCTCGGCTCTGGCCGCGGGCGCGATGACCCTGCTGCCCGGCGGTCGCCTGGCCGGCGCCGCCCCCCTGCCCCTGACCCTGACAGCCGGCCCCGCCACCCTGCCGATAATCGGTGACAAATGGCCCGATACGAAGGTCTGGGCCTATAACGGCGTGGCGCCCGGGCCGGAAATTCGGGTCCGCCAGGGCGACATGGTCCGGGTTCTGGCGCGCAACAATCTGGAACAGCCGACCACCGTGCATTGGCACGGCGTAAGGCTGCCCAACGCCATGGACGGCGTGCCCGACCTGACCCAGGCGGCGATTCCGCCCGGTGGCGAATTCAGTTACGAGTTCCAGGCCGTCGATGCCGGCAGCTTCTGGTACCATCCCCACGTCAACACGTCCGAGCAGATCGGCCGCGGCCTCTCGGGCGCGCTGATCGTCGAGGAAAAGGAACCGGTCAAGGTCGACCGTGACGTGACCTGGATCATCGACGACTGGCTGTTGCGCGACACCGGCCAGATCGACGACAGCTTCGGTCGCGGCATGTCGATGAGCCATGGGGGACGTATCGGCAACACTGTAACCATCAATGGCCGCATACCGACCGAAATCGCGGTGAAATCGGGTGAACGCATCCGGTTGCGGCTGATCAATGTAGCCAACGCGCGGACCTTCGGGCTGGATTTCGGCAAGCTGGCGCCAAAAATTATCGCGCTGGACAGCCAGCCGGTGACCCCGCACGAACCCGCGAACGGACGCGTCGTCATCGCGGCGGCGCAGCGCGTGGATTTGATCATCGACATGACCGGCGCGCCAGGCGAAAAGATACAGGTCATCGACAACTATTTCAGCCGCCAGACTTATGAACTCGTCACCATTTCCCACGATGAAGGCAAACCCCTGCGCGAATCCCCGCTGGACGCGCCGATCGCCCTGCCCCGCAACCCCCTGCCCGAACCGGTGGTGGACGACCAGGCCCGGCGCGAGTTGATCGTGCTGTCGGGCGGCGCCATGGGCCGCATGCCCCCGGGTGTCGACAAATATATTCAGCAGGGTCAGTACTGGTTCCTCAACGACCTGCCGTCCAAGGGACGCGCGGACGAACCCATATTCACGGTCAAGAAAGGCCAGACCTGCGTTATCGGGCTGGTCAACGAGACCGGCTGGGAACATCCGATGCATCTGCACGGCTTCGCCTTCCGGGTGCTGTCGCGCAACGGCAAGCCGAACATGCGCGGCGAATGGCTGGATACGGTGCTGATCGGCCGCCAGGAAACGGTGGAACTCGCCTTCGTCGCCGATAATCCCGGCGACTGGATGTTCCATTGCCATATTCTGGAACATGTCGCCACCGGCATGGGCTGCTTCCTGCGGGTGGCGTGATGGGCGACGAACCGGCGACACCGCATAACCGGCCAAGGGCGCTTACGGCCTTTCTGCTGACCTTCGTGGCGCCGGGGCTGGGCCACCGTTATGCCGGCGATCACCAGCGCGGACAGATCATGCATATGATCTCGTTCGCCCTGCTGGGGCTCGCGGTGGTGCTGTTCCTGTTGCCGCCGGTCAACCTTCCCGTGCTCATGCTGATGGTTCTGCCGCTGGTGGGGCTGCCGTTCTGGCTGATCGCCGCCGGGATCGGGGCCGCGGCGGCCGCGCGGCGCGCCGAACAGGTGTCGGCGACGCTCATGATACCCCTGTGGGCGGCCATATGGGTGGCCGAAATCGTCATCTGCGGCGCGATGATCCTTTCCCTGTCCAGCATCGGCGATATCACCACCCCCACCGACGACATGGCGCCGACCACGCTGGCGGGCGATTTCGTCGTCACCTGGAAGGATTATTACAAGGACCGCCTGCCGGAACGCGGCGACGTGGCGGTGGTGCAACTGCCCGGCGTCAAGGGCGACCGCATCATGCGCATCGTCGGCCTGCCCGGCGACACATTGTTGAGCGTTCTGGGCGTGTTGAGCATCAATGGCGAGCCGGTCGGGCGCGAGGGCGACGGCGATTTCAGCTGGCGCGACCAGGCCGGCACCCACCGCAACGCCACGCGTTACAGGGAAACCCTGCCCGGCGGCGCATCCTACCGCGTCCTGCAATCGGCCCAGGGCATGTTTTCAGGCACCCTGTTCGGCGCCAGCCTGCGCATCCCCGACGGCCATTACTTCGCCATCGGCGACAACCGCGACAGCAGCAAGAGCAGCTGGGATTTCGGCATGCTCCCCGGCCTGGTGCTAAGCGACCGCCCAACGGTGATTCTGTCCTCGTCGCGCGGCAGCCTGATCGGGCGCTCGATACAGCCCTAGGCGCGCCGCCCCCCTGTACGCACAGGCCGATTTGCGCTAACCATCACGATCAATTCTTCCATTTCCATAACAAAACAGATCCAGGGGATTGTCATGAAACTGTTCGATTTGAGCGGCCGCGTCGCCATTGTCACCGGCGGCAACGGGGGGATCGGGCTTGG
>JAOUMF010000336.1 GCA_029881615.1 Alphaproteobacteria bacterium
AACCTCATGGGGGCGGGGCGGATTCTTTCCGGCTTCGCCAACCCGGCGCTGATTACCGTGCTCGCCTTGCTGGTGATCGGCGACGGGCTGTCGCGAACCGGCGCGCTGAGCCAGGGCGCATGGCTGTTGTTGCGCGCCATGCGGGGCAATATCGCCGGCAGCATCATGCTGGCGCTGTTCTCAGTGATGGCTGTCAGCGCCTTCCTGAACAACATTCCCGTTGTCGTCATCTTCATTCCCATCATGCAGGCACTGGCCGACCGGTTGGGCCGCGGCGCCGGACGCTACATGATGCCGCTCAGCTTCGCGGCGATCCTGGGCGGCATGACGACGCTGATCGGGTCTTCCACCAACCTGCTGGTATCGGGCATGCTGGTCGAACTGGGCGAGCAACCCTTCGGTTTTTTCGACTTCACGGTGCCCGGCCTGGTGCTGGCGCTGACCGGCCTTGTCTATGTAATTTTCATCGCACCCCGCCTGCTGCCCAACCGGGAGCCGCTTCGGGGCGGCATGCCCGTTTCCGGTCGCCAGTTCGTCGCCCAGATCAAGGTTCTGCCGGAATCCAGGCTGATCGGCGCGGAATCCCGTCTCGGCGTATTTCCGGCGCTGAGCGACATCACCGTCCTGACGATCCAGCGCGGAGAAGAGTCGATCCTGCCTCCCTTCGACGGAATCCATCTGCAAGCCGATGACATCGTGGTCGTGGCGGCAACCCGCAAGATATTGACCGAGACCCTGCAAGCCGACGCCCGCCTGCTGCATCCCGACATTCCCGCCCCCGACGGCGGCCCCGACGAAAACGAGGACAAAAAGGAGCGGTGGACGAGCGGGGGCCAGGTTCTGGCTGAAATCATGGTGCCACCGAATTCCCCGCTCGTTGGCCGCACGCTGGCGCGGATCGGTTTTCGCTACCGATATCATTGCATCGTACTGGGCATCGAACGGCGCAGCCGCATGTTGCGGCGCCAGATTACCGATATCGCACTGGAAGCCGGCGACGTTCTGTTGATCCAGGGGCGCAACGACGACGTCATGGCGCTACGCGGCAGTCGCGACGTGCTGCTGATGGAATGGTCGGCCGCGGCGCTGCCGGCATTGCGCTATGCCAAGCGGGCCAGCGCAATCTTCCTGGGGGTGGTGGCCTTGGCGGCATCGGGCACGGTGCCCATCGTGATCGCCGCCATCACCGGCGCGGCCGCCATGGTGTTGAGCGGCGCGCTGGGCATGCGCGACGCGGTTCGCGCGCTGGACTATCAGATCATCTTCACCATCGCCGCCGCCCTGGCGCTGGGCGAGGCCATGCAGGAAACCGGCGGCGCGGCCTTTCTCGCCGGTCTGTTGCTAACAGCATTGGACGGCGCATCGCCGGCGGTTGTTCTTTCCGCCTTCTTCCTGCTGGTCGGCGGGTTGGCCAACATCATCAGCACCAAGGCCACCGCCGTACTGTTCACACCCGTGGCCATCGGAATCGCGCACGGAATCGGGGCGCCGATCGAAGTATTCACGGTCGCCGTGATCTTTGCCGCCAATTGTTCCTTCGCATCACCGATCGGCTACCAGACGAATCTGCTGGTGATGGTACCCGGCCGCTATCGTTTCGTGGATTTCATCAAGGCCGGGCTGCCGCTTTTGTTCATCGTCTGGCTGGCATTTTCGCTTTTCGCGCCCTGGTATTACGGAATTTAGACAGTCGGTTCCGAAAGCGCGCCACGATCCCAGGCGCGGGCCCGGCGCAGCGCAATCGCGAACATCGCGACCAGGCCGAGAAATCCGACCTGGATGCTGGTGACAATCGCGATCGGCGCCATGACGAGCGGCAACAGCCATATCAAAACCAGCACTTCCCGCTCGCCACGCAGCCAGCCATGGCGATAACCATCCCAGGCCAAAAGAGCCATGGGTACCGCCAGCAATGTCAGATCGTAATTGAAGGAATATGGCGTGACCAAAAGAGTGCCGGACACCAGAACCGCGGCGGCGGCGGGCGTCGGGACCCTGCGCAACCAGACCAGCGCAACGGCGACGGCGACGGCCACGGCGAGACATAACTGCGCCACATAGGCCGGCACATCGGACAAACCGACAAGGCGCAAGGCGGTATACAGGCTGGGCATTTCGGTCCAGGGCAAAAGGCCTTGTTCCACGACCAGGCGCACGACCGGAATATCGTTCCAGAATGCCACCCAGCTTTCCGTTCCAATCGCCAACGTCGCGACAAGCGCGAATATGACGGTGGTGACGGCGGCGGATATAAAGGCGGTCCATTGCCGCCCGCAGATCAGAGCCAGCGGTATCAAAAGCCCCAGATGCGGCTTGTAACTCAGCAAACCGATCAGAATCCCCGCGAGGATGGGCCGCTTTTCGAGACACAACACGGCGCCGCCGAAAAGGGCTGCCGTCAGGAACCCGTTCTGCCCCTGTAGAAAATTGATATAGGTCCCCGGGAAAGCCAGCGCGATCCATATCGTTCGGGGAGAAGGCGCCAATTTGGCGATCACCAGAACGAAGGCCAGCAATGTCAGCGAAGCCCATATCAAATAGGAAAAAATATAAGGAACCAGCGCAAGCGGCAGGGTGACAAGCTGAAATGTCGGCGGATAATGCCACAGAAAGGGCTTGTCGATCCCGGGCACGGTGGCTTGTTCAACTTCAAACAGTTTGGCTGCGTCGAATGCCGCCGCCGGCTCGCCGCCGAGGGATAGCTGCGAAGCCGACCAGAAGGTAATAAAATCATATCCGATCGGTTTCCCCTGGGGATCGAGCATGTCCTGCGAGAGCAGCATCCAGCCACTCGCCGACATGATGAAAACCGCGAGAAATATCCGGGGATAAACGGTCAACCTGCTGGCCGTCAGCCAGTGACTGTCGGCGACCGGAGAGAGGTCGTCTTGCGCTTGCGCCATTTAGCCATATCCCGTGTGACACGGCAATCGCCGCGCGGTTGATTCGCTTTGTTTATCGGCGGAAATGATTAACATTTCTCAAAACATCCCGTAAGAAACCACCAACGTGAGAGGCCCGGCCGCAAACCTGTACCGTTTCGGTATCGAAAACTAATTACTGCAGCGCAGCAAATACAAATTGACGTCCCGCCAAAGGCTTTCTAATTTCCCGGCCTGCGTTATCCCTTGTGGAATTACCCCTACCCAATGCATCGCATCGTTGTTTGACTGACAAGGATACAGTCATGGCCAGACCCGCACAAAAGCCAAATCGCCCCTTCTTTTCCTCCGGCCCCTGCGCGAAGCGTCCGGGGTGGTCGGCGGCGGCGCTTTCGGGGGCCTGGACCGGGCGATCGCACCGCGCAGCGGGCGGAAAGGCGAAACTGGCCGAAATCATCGATCGCAGCCGCGCCATCCTGGGCATTCCCGACGATTACCGTATCGGGATCGTCCCGGCCTCCGATACCGGGGCAGTCGAGATGGCGCTATGGTCTCTGCTTGGCGCGCGCGGCGTCGATATGCTGGCCTGGGAGAGCTTCGGCAAGGGCTGGGTCACCGATGTCGCCAAACAGCTGAAGCTGGAAGATATCAGGGTTCTGGAAGCCGATTACGGCGACTTGCCCGATCTAACCCAGGCCGATTTCGCCCGTGACGTGGTTTTCACCTGGAACGGCACCACCAGCGGCGTTTGCGTGCCGGACGGCGGATGGATCGCCGCCGATCGCCAGGGGCTGACGATCTGCGACGCCACTTCGGCGGCCTTTGCCATGGACCTGCCCTGGGACAAGCTGGATGTCACCACATGGTCCTGGCAAAAAGTGCTGGGCGGCGAAGGCGCGCATGGCATGCTGGTGCTAAGCCCGCGCGCGGTCGAGCGGCTGGAAAGCCATACCCCCGCCTGGCCATTACCGAAAATCTTCCGCCTGACCAAGGGCGGCAAGCTGATCGAGGGCATCTTCAAGGGCGAGACCATCAA
>JAOUMF010000337.1 GCA_029881615.1 Alphaproteobacteria bacterium
CGCCCGCGCGGCCGGTTTCAAAGGGGTGGAGTTTCTCTTCCCTTATGATTTCGAGGCCGGCGAACTGGCGGCGCGACTACAGGACAACGACCTTGTTCAGGTTCTTCATAACTTGCCGCCCGGCGACTGGGACGCGGGAGAACGCGGAACCGCCATCCTGCCCGACCGCAAGGAAGAATTCCGTGTTGGCATCGATAAGGCGATAGAATACGCAACCAGATTGGGAACGCCGCAATTGAACTGCCTGGCCGGCATCGCCCCGCCAAACGCCGACCCGGCACAGCTGAAAGATACCTTCGTCGAAAACCTCGCCTATGCGGCGGAAAAACTAAAAGCCGAGGGTATCAAGCTGCTGATCGAGGCAATCAATACCCGCGATATCCCTGGCTTTTACCTGAATCATACGAAGCAGGCGGCCGATATCATCGCCGAGACCGGATCGGATAACCTGTTCATTCAATATGACGTTTATCATATGCAGATCATGGAAGGCGACCTGGCCCCGACCATCGAAACCTGGCTGGACCAGATTCCCCATATACAGATTTCAGATACGCCCGGCCGGCACGAACCGGGCACTGGGGAAATCAACTACCCGTTTCTGTTCGACCATATCGACCGCCTGGGCTATCGGGGGTGGATAGGTTGCGAGTACCGGCCGGCCGGCCGGACCGAAGAAGGGCTTGGCTGGTTGAAGCCCTACCTCTGATATTTTCGGACCGGCATCGAAACAGCGCCGCCAAGGGCTGACACATGGCCCGCGAGGCTGTAGTAAAAAAGAAGACGGCGGATCATGGATCGATCGCCGGCGTTCCTTCCGCGACCATCGAGACCATCATGATCGAACCCAGAACCATTCTTTCCGACCTTTTCCAGGCTGCGCTTGCAGCAGCGGATCCCGCCAAAGTGCTGCCGGGTTTCCTGCCTTCTCCGCCGAAAGGCCGCACTGTCGTGGTGGGCGCCGGCAAGGCCGCGGCCTCCATGGCGCGGGCGGTCGAGGAACATTGGGTCGGTCCGCTGGAAGGCCTGGTCGTCACCCGCTACGGTCATGCCGTCCCCTGCGACCGGATCGAAGTGGTCGAAGCAGCGCATCCCGTACCCGATGCCGCCGGACGAGAAGCCGCCAGACGCATACTCGAACTGGCCACCGACCTGGGCCCGGACGATTTGCTTCTTTGCCTTATATCAGGTGGCGGGTCGGCACTGCTGGCACTTCCGGCCGAGGGGCTGACGCTGGAAGACAAACAGGCGATATCAAAAGAATTGCTGCGCTCGGGCGCCGATATTTCCGAAATGAACTGTCTGCGCAAGCATTTGTCGTCGATCAAGGGGGGGCGGTTGGCCGCCGCGGCCTATCCCGCGCAAGTGGTCAGTCTACTGATCTCCGACGTGCCGGGCGACGACCCGGCGACGATCGCCTCCGGCCCCACCGTACCGGACCCGACCAGCCTGGCCGACGCCAGGGCGGTATTGGATAAATACGGCATAACGCCGCCCCCGGCGATCGCGAACCACCTGAAAAAAGAAACGTCGGAATCGCCCAAACCTGGCGACGAGCGGCTGTCGTTATCGACGATCGAGATGATTTCAGCCCCGCAGGCCTCATTGGAAGCCGCGGCCGATGTGGCCCGCGCGGCGGGCATTACCCCGATGATCCTCGGGGATGCAATCGAAGGTGAGGCGCGCGAAGTCGCTAAGGTCATGGCCGGGATCGCGCTGCAGGTGGCCCGCCACGGGCAACCGGCGCCGGCACCCTGTGTGCTGCTGTCCGGCGGCGAAACCACGGTGACCGTGCGCGGCAAGGGGCGCGGCGGGCGCAACGCCGAATTCCTGCTGGCATTAGCGGTGGCGCTCGAAGGACATGCGGGCATATACGCTTTCGCCGGCGACACCGATGGTATCGACGGGACCGAGGACAACGCAGGCGCATTACTCTTCCCCGACAGTATAGCACGCGCCGAAACCAAGAGTGTCAGCGCCAAGGCGAAGCTGGCCGACAATGACGGATATGGATTTTTTGAATCGGTTGGCGATCTTGTCATTACGCGGCCGACACTCACCAACGTCAATGATTTCCGGGCGATCCTGATCCTGCCGGCATAACCGGGAAGTTCCGCATAAAGAACAACGGCCCGACCTGATCAAGGGCCGAGCCGTTGTTTATATTGGAAGCGGGGCTATGAAACCGCCGCGACTTGTCGGAATATGCTCAGCAATCGACCGGCTGAACCCTCTGTATAAGCGGTGACAAGTCAGGACAGGGGCCCAAGGTTCCCCGCCTCTCCTTATTTCCTCAATGGGAAAAGCACCTGATGGATGCTAATATCCGGCATGCCAACGACTTTATAGGCAACTGGAATAGTTTTCGCGAGATCGCTTTCACGAAATGCAGCCAGTGCTTCGGCAGATTCCCAAATATAGAAACCGCCATAGTGATTCGGCTTGTCGAGCTTCAGGTAATATTTCTGGACCAGGGACGGAATGGCCTGAAAGTCTGGGAGGCGCTCTTTAGCGACCTTGTGCACCTCTTCTTCACTGAGTGTTGTCTCGAACTTTACAAATTGTACGATCATGGTCTCTCTCCCCTGTGTGTTTACAGTGTGCCCCATAAATGTGAGCCATAGAAACGCTATCATGTTTTATTCTGCAAACGATATAAGCTATATTCGCAAGGATCATTTGCAAATATGGACATACATCCTATGCCGACAACAACTGCTCAGGGTCTCGAGTGGAGCGACCTCTCGGTCATTCTTGCAATCTGCCGAGCGGAGAGCCTGTACGGTGCCGCCCGCATACTCGGGCAAACCCACAGCACCGTGTTTCGGAAAATCACCTCGATCGAGGAAAAAACCGGCGTGAGGTTTTTTGACCGCACTCGCCGAGGCTACGTCATGACCGACGCCGGTCGCACGGCCATGGAATACGCAGAGCGGGTAGAAAGCGAATTCCACGCCCTGAGCTTGGAGGTTCTGGGGCAGGACAAGGAGCTTCGCGGCAGGATACGGGTCACAAGCCCAGAGGCATTTGCCGAAGAACACGCTCCGGGAATCATTAGTCGTTTTTGCGCGCGCTACCCAGAAACCCAAATCGACCTGATCCCTGGACATGGTGCCATGGACCTCAACCGACGCGAAGCCGAAGTCGCCATTCGCGCGACAAAATCACCGCCGGAAACAAGTTTCGGCAAACGCGTTTGTGATTTTCGTTTCGCTCTGTACGCTAGCCCCGCCTATCTCGCCAAAACAAACGAATTGCCCTTGACCGAGCGAAAATTCTGCTTGATTGACGGCACCATAGGATGGCTGGTGCCCCACATCTGGAAATCGAAGGAAGAAGGCGAACGAAGTGTCGTCTTCCAGTGCCGCGCATCCCGGGCCGTACAGAATGCATCCGCCGAAGGGATCGGCATTGCGTTCCTTCCCTGTTATGTCGGAGACGCCGACGATAGACTTGAACGCGCATCCGAGACCCTTGACCATCTTGATATGGAATTTTGGGTCCTGACACACCCCGACCTAAAGAATACCGCCCGCGTGCGCGCATTTATGACCCACCTGTACGGCGAACTCACTGCACAGGCAGATCTATTTTCAGGAATGCGCAAAACACCTCGGCCGTAAGCGCCCCACCCGCCAATAAATCACCCCCTGAGGCCAGAGACCCAGGGGGTGACTTCCTGGTTGCGGGGACCCTGAACCACCGGAAATCAGCCGGAGAATCCATACAGTTCGGCCGGGTTATCTGCGAGAATACGGTTCCGGGTCGCGTCGTCTTCGACCCAGTCCAGCAGGAGATCCAGATGCTCCGCATCGTCCGGCAGCCAGTCCTTGCCCGGGTGCGGCCAGTTGCTGGCCCAGAGCATACGGTCGGGCGCCGCCGCGACCAGCGCACGCGCCTCCACGGCGATCT
>JAOUMF010000338.1 GCA_029881615.1 Alphaproteobacteria bacterium
CAGTTGCTGAGCGGATCCTTCATGGATTACGCCATGCCCCGCGCCGATTCGGTACCGTCCTTCGATATCCGCCATCACCCGGTGCCGGCGACCACCAATTCACTGGGCATCAAGGGCTGTGGCGAGGCCGGAACCAGCGGCGCGATCCCCACCGCCTTCAACGCGATCCTCGACGCGCTGGCGCCGCTGGGCGTGACCGATCTGGCTATGCCGGCCACCCCTCAGCGGATATGGCGGGCTATTCGGGAAGCTTGAAAATAGCGCTGTTAATTCTCGGGAACTGGAGAATGATGGCCGGTCGCTGGTTGCGGTTTCGGTTTTCTGGGGTATATGTTTAATCTTTGGTAAACTATACTGAAGGCTGTGCCACTCAATCGTGGCGCATCCGTCAGGAAACAAAAGGACTGTCCGTCGGGGATGACGAAAAGGGTGGTCACGGCAATCCGTTGTACACGGCTATGTGCTGTTGTGTTTTTGCTGTTTTTTGCGGCAACGGCGGCGCGGGCGCAAACCGCCACCGTCGGCGAGGGGCAGACTCCGGGAGCAAGCCATTGGCAAGTCCATCTGGCCGTCGGCGAGGTGAACTGGCGTCGTTTGCCCCTGACATCTGGAGAAGCCTTGTGGCAACAGGTGCAGTCCGGTGTATTCCTTACCCCGCCGGCCGAAATCGAAACCGCCGCCAACGCACGTGTCGAGCTTCGGCGCGGAGATGATCGTATCAGGGCCGGTGCCGATACGCGGCTAACGCTTGAAGATTCTCCCGATAGTCTGTTCACCCGCATCAGACAGGCCGCTGGCGCCGTCTGGTACAAGGTAAAATCTTTCGGCGGCCGGAAATTTGAGGTTGAAGGCAAATATCTGGTAGCCACCATTAAAGGAACCGAATTTGAAATTACGCTGGGCCCCAAGGGCGACGTTCTGAGCGTAACCGAAGGCGTCGTGAAGGCTTCGCTTCGCGGCGGCGGTGGCGAAGCAATGGATGTCGCGGCGGGCCAGTCTGTTCTTGCGACAGCGGCCGGGCTGGTGTTGTTGCCCGCGCCAGACGGCGGCGACCGCGCCCCTAACCCCACGCGACCCGAACCCGCCGCCCCGGAATCAACGCCAAACAATAATACGACGGGTGATGTACATGGCGTTAACGGTACGGGAAATCACAATCACGGCGGAACCAAAGGGGCCGGCGTGCGCGATACGCATGGCGAGGCACGCTCGGCCAACGGTGGCGGCACGAAGGCCCAGGGTCCGAAATGATTTTTGGTAATTCCCGCCCATATGCCGTCGGGCTTCCCGGATGAGCAATCTGGCGCAGGTTATACGCCCCGCCGGCGCGCATCTGGCCGTAACCATTGTGCTGTCGCTGCTTTATCTGGGCGGGGCGATGGAATTTATCGAAAACCGCCTGTTCGACCTTCGGTTTGCGCTGACCAAAAAACCGGCCGGAAACGATATCGTCCTTGTCACGATCGATACTGGCAGCCTGAAAGATATAGGGGTCTGGCCCTGGCCTCGCGGGATTTACGCCGAAGCCCTGGATAACATCGTACAGGCCAACCCGCGTGTCATTGCCTATAACTTGGATTTCAGTTCCGCTTCGCTTCCCGCGGCCGATTTGCGTCTGGCGGAATCGGTTGCGACGGCGGGGCGGAAAGTCATCTTGCCGGCTTTCGTCCAGACGGCACAACAGGGCGATAGCGGCGGTAGTCTGTCATACACAAGTCCGCTTCCCGCCCTGGCACGCCATTCGACGGTGGCATCGGTCAATTTCTTCCCGGACACGGATGGGTTGGTCCGTGAATCCCATACCGCGGTAGCGTGGCGTGACGGCAGACTGCCCAGTTTCTCAGCGCTGTTGTCGGGCCAGGACGATGATCTGCCGGCGCGTTTTTTTGTTGATTACGCGATCGACAGCAGCAGCTTCACACGGGTTTCCTTTACCGACGTCTTGCATTCAAGGACCGACCTCGGACTGTTGACGGACAAGATCGTTATCGTCGGCGCCACTGCCGCCGAACTGGCGGATACTTTCCCCACCCCGCAAGGGGCCGCCATGCCCGGAAGCGTCCTGCATGCCTTGGCGGCCGAGTCGATTTTGCAGCATAGGACCCTGTCGCGGATGTCGCCGCTTCTCGGGGTCGGCGGTATTTTTCTGGCGATCTTTGCGTTTGCGCCCTTTTGCAGCCGGCGCCCCTGGCAACAGAGCCTGGCCGTAGCGGCCGGGATCGTTCTGGCGATCCATTTTCTTGCATTGGGCATTCAGTATCGGTTTCCACTGCTGATCGATGTGGCTCCCTGGACAATTTCCATGTTGGCGGCTTTCGGGCTGGGCGTGACGCGCCTTATCAACAGTCAGAATCTCGACCTGCTGGCGCAGAAATTGGCCATCAAGCGTAAGGAAGCCCTGGTCCAGGGTATTGTGGAAACGGCCTTCGACGCCGTTATCACGGTAGATAAAAGGGGCTTGATCTGGTCTGCCAATCGTCGCGCGGCCGAAATGTTTGACCTCGATACGATAAAGCTGGTCGGGCGCGGCCTTGGCGATTTTTTGAGGTGGGATTCGCATCTGGACACCGGGAATTTCCTGGAGACCGCGGCTGGCCGTGAAGACCCCATGGAAATTACCGCCTTGCGGAACAATGGCAGTAAATTTGTGGCCAGCATGGCGATTAATAAGATACCGGCCGACAACGGTCAGGCGCGTTTTATTGTTCTTTTGCTGGATGTTACGGCGCTGCGACAAGCACAGGCTGAGGCACGGGATATTGGCCAACGCCTTACCAGTTCGTTGGAAGCGATCTCGGAAGGCATTGCCTTATGGGGCGAAAATGGCAGGTTATTGACCTGCAACGCACGATTCCAGGAATTCCATGCGGCGGCGGCGCATGTGCTTGCTCCCGGATGTCTGTTCAGCGATTTTATTCGCGATTCCGTTATGTTGGGCCCGCCGCCCGACGCCCTGGGACGCGAGCGCGAATGGATAGCCGAACGCATCGACCGGCACAACAAACCCGGCGGGCGATTCCTGCAACAGACTTCCGATGGTCGATGGTTGCGGACAATCGAACAGCGCACGGGCAGCGGCGAAATTATCTGTGTCGAAACCGATATTACCGACGAACAGATAAACAACGCCACGATCGTGGCGGCCCGCGACGACGCCGAATCGATCAGCCAGGCCAAGACCCGCTTTCTCGCGAATGCGAGCCATGAAATGCGAAGGCCGCTAACCGCCATCCTGAAAGTTTCCAGGACAATGCTGGATGAAGGGGAAAATCCGCTGAACGCTGGCCAGAGCGCGGAACATGCGATCGAAATATACAGGCGCGGCGCCAGCCTGCTGACGATGGTCGATGATATTCTGGAGCTGTCGCGAATAGATTCCGGGCTGGCGCAGCTTGATGAAAGCCGTGTAGATCCGCAGCTATTGATCCGGGAATGCGCCGTCATCGCGGGGAACGATATGGAACGCTTCGAAGGCCCGCGACTGAAAATAGAAATTCAGGACGGACTGCCCGATATCCATGTCGATCAATCGAAAATCAAGCAATGCCTGCTGCGATTGATGAGTCACGCCATCGATCGTTCCCAAACCGGCACGACCATCGATGTAACCGCAAACACGGATCACAGCGGCGCCGTTCGTATATCGGTCAGCGGCGTCGCATCGAGTGTGTTACCGGGCGATACCGCTCAATCAGGTGGCTTTGATCGCTCAAGCTTGGGGATAGGTCTTGCACTGGCGGACGCGGGGATTCGTCAGCATGGAGGGCGATTGGAGATCGTCAATACCGGCGTTAGCACCGCCATCACATTGCATATCCCGGCAGAGCGGACCTTGCGTCATGCCGCGGGCAAGGACGGCGCGTTTCTGGAATAACCCTTTAACCTAGCCGTATTGGCCGGG
>JAOUMF010000339.1 GCA_029881615.1 Alphaproteobacteria bacterium
TTCGTCTGTTGCGGCAATGATCGCGACAATTTCTCCGACGGGCGCATAGGCGCTGTCGACATTGCGGCGATAGGTTTGACGCGCCTTGTCCTCGGCTTTCTGAAGAGCTTGCATCGTTTGGCTTATACCGGCCCAGCTTTCTGGAATTTGTACTTCCAGATTTTTCTTTTGGGCCTGGATTTCCCTAATTCTTGCTTCCAGATTCGGCAAGTTAGCCCGTTCCGCGTCGGTCGCGCTGGCCAGACGAGATATCCGGCTTTCAATCTCTTCGATCTCGGCATCGATCCGTCGGATATCCCGCTGAAGATAGCGAACGTCGGCCAACAGCGGTTTGTAGGCATCGGCCTTTTCGGCAACGGCGGCTTCCGCCACGCGGATGTTTTCGATCAGGTCGAATGTCTTGGCAGCCAGACCGAATGCCTTGGTGGCATCGCTTTGCAGGTCTTTCGGCAGGTACGAGATATCCAACTGGCTGGTTTTATCGATGGCGGCCATTATTTCGGAACCGCGCGCGTCATATTCCTGGAACAGATAAGCTTCCAGGCAATATTGCAATTTCGGATTTTGCGGCGGTGGCGCCGTATCCGAGGTCAGTGATATCCGGTTCGGCAGGTAATTCACCATCCAGGGCGCGGCGCCGACGATCGCAAGGCCCAGAAGCTGCAGGCAGATGAATGCAACAACGCCTTTGTAAATTTGAATCGTGCGGACACTTTTGGGCGCAACACCGCGCAGATAGAACAGCGCGAACCCGAATGGCGGTGTCAGGAACGATGTCTGGATGTTCAATCCGATCATCACGCCCAGCCAGACGGCGGTAATGTTGGCCGACGGGTCGGACAGCAGGATGGGCGCCACGATCGGCACCACCACCACGGCGATTTCAATGAAGTCCAGAAAGAAGCCGAGGAGGAATATCACCAGCATGACAATAATGAACTGTGCCCAGAAACCGCCAGGCAGGCCAGTCAGAAAATCCTTGACCAGATCTTCGCCGCCAAAGCCGCGGAAGGCCGCTGTCAGCATCGCCGCGCCCAGCAGGATGATGAATACCAGGGCCGTGGTTTTGGCGGTTTCCACCATCACGCCGCGCAGGGTGTCTTCGATCTTGAACGCGCGCCAACCGCTCCAGACCACCGATACGGTAAATCCGATGGTCGCAATAATCGCAAGAACCAGGACAAAGCTGTCGGTTCCCGTCTCGATATTCTTGACGTTAATCGGATGCACGCTGGCGATCAGCGCCAGGGCGACGACCGAGGCGATGGATAGCAGGGCCGGCCAATATGCGCCGCGATTGCCTTCGCGCAGGCGATAGCCGGCCATGATGGTGGCGCCAACGGCGCCAATGGCGCCGGCCTGGTTGACGGTCGCGATACCCATGATAATGGAACCCAGGACCACGAAGATCAGCGTCAGCGGCGGTACCAGGATAAGCAATACGCGCTTTGCAAAGCTGGAATCATATTTGCCATCGAAATGGACGGCCGGCGCCAGATGGGGCCGTAGCAGTGAAACCACCAGTATGAAGACCATATACAGCCCAACCAACACCAGGCCGGGCACGAATGCGCCCATGAACATGTCACCGGCGCTGGTCGATACGATATCGAATTCGGACGGCATCGACACCTGGCCCGTGGCATCCTTGTACAGGCTCTTGCGGGTGGTGCTGGCCTGATCAACGGCGCTGGCCAACTGATCGGCCAGAATAATCAGCACGATCGACGGCGGGATGATCTGTCCCAGCGTGCCGGATGCCGCGATGGTGCCGGTGGCCAGCGAATTGGAATAATTGTTCCGCATCATGGCCGGCAGCGAGATCAGCCCCATTGCCACAACGGTGGCGCCGACAATGCCGGTCGTGGCGGCCAGAAGCGCGCCGACGAAGACGACCGAGATGCCCAGGCCGCCCGGTACCGGACCGAACAGCTGCGCCATGGTCACCAGAAGATCCTCGGCGATCTTCGAGCGCTGCAGCATGATGCCCATGAACACGAACAGCGGAATCGCTATCAGCGTATCGCGTTCCACCTCCCAGTAAATTCCGCGGAAATTGGTGACGCCGGCCGTCAACCACTGAACCGGCCCCCCCTGAGCGAAATAAGCGCTGGCGTCGCCGGCGATCAGCCAGCCGAAAAACGCGGCCGCGCCGATGGCGAGGATTGCCGCACCTGGCAACGAGAAGGCTACCGGAAAACCGGACCCCAGGGCCCAGATCATCAGGACTATCAATAGCAGGAGGAAAACCAGTTCCATGGCGGTTCTTACTGTTCTCTATGTAGGGTCAATGAATGATTTCGTTGGACAGCTTGCGTTTGCCGGGATCGCCGCGGTAATCGGCGATTCCTTCGAGAAGATATGCGGCGAACTGTAGCGTCATCGTGACGGCGAAGATCAGCAAATAGCCGGCGAGCAGGTATTTGACATACATGCCAAAACCGGATTGCGAAACTTCCAGGCGCAGGATCGGGCTGGTAATGATGGCCGTCGATTGCCCCATGCCGATGACAAGGATGACCCAGCAGAGCGGCAAGCCCAGCAGCACCGAACCTGCCGCGTTGACCATGCCCTTGGTCTTGTCGCTAAAGCCGGAATAGAGCACGTCAACGCGCACATGGCCTTCCTCGATCAGCGTATAGGCGCTGGAAAACAGGAATAACCCGCCATACCAGAAGCGCACCATATCGCCCATGAAGGCCTGTTCGTAGGAAAACACGAAGCGCGACACGACGATCTGCAGTTCCGCCACCACAACCAGCAATGCCAGCCAGGTAAAGCCCAGCGTACGGGTGACGGCGGCCAGGACCAGCGACAGAACAATCAGGGGAGCATGGACATAGGGAACGCGAAACTGACTGCGCCCAAGCTGCGTTGTTATATCGGTACCGACGAAGAATTCCAGAAACCCCTCGACGCGCAGGAAGGACAAGGTTGCGTCGACAATGCCAATCAGGAATACAACCCAGAAGGCGAAACGAGCGATATAGGCGGCAATGGCGGAAATCGTTAGGTCATCCTGACGCAATGTGCGGTTTTGCGTTCTAAGCACGAAAACAGCGGGTCCCGCTATTGCCACCACATATATCAGCGCCTGAATCCAGGCTTCCATGGTGGCGTCCGGCCCGAAGGCGGACCTGGCGCCCGGCCATTCACGCCAGAATCGCAGGTAAATGTTGAACAGGTACGCGAAAAGCGTGCCGACGACCGTCCAGCCAATGAAACGAAATCCCAGAACGGAAGCTGTTGGCGTGAAATGGTCGGCGGATTTTGCGGAATCGGTAAGAGACATATGCATACGGCCTTAAAACCATGGGACGGAGCAAGGCTCCGTCCCATAATTTGTCATTATAGCCGACGACCTTTTAGAGGCCGAGGACCCGGTTGCGCTTCAACGAATAGCCGACATCCGAAAGCTTCATCCAGCCAGCCACGTTCGTGCGAGCATCGGCGAAGCTGTCGTGGATTTTCGCGGCAAGCGGGCTATGCGCGCGGGTTTCTTCCATGACGGCCGCCGAGGCCTCGCCGAAGCTGTCATAGACGTCGTCATTGAACTCGCGCAGCTTGACGCCGTGTTCGTCGACCAGCTTCTTCAGATAGGACGCGTTGTTGGCATTGTTTTCGGCCATCGCGAGTTCGCTTTCCATCTGGCAAGCCGCCTCGATGATGATCTGCTCGCTCTTGTTCAGGCTGGCAAACCATTTCTGGTTCATGCCGAACGAGATGAAGCCGCCCGGCTCATGCATGCCCGGATAGTAGTAGTATTTGGCGGCTTCATAGAATTTCATGAAATAATCGTTGTAGGGGCCGACCCACTCGGTGGCGTCGATCGCGCCGGAAACGAGGTTTTCATAAATCTGGCTGCCCGGCAGGGAAACCGGCGATGCGCCGACCTTGGCC
>JAOUMF010000340.1 GCA_029881615.1 Alphaproteobacteria bacterium
GCTGATCGCAACATTGCCGGCGGTAGTGACGCTACGGGGCATGGACGGGCTGGCAGGTTTTCTGTGGGACGAAGGGCTGCGCGGCGGCTGGATTGCCTGGCACGCGAACACCATCCTGTTCGCCGGCGTATTGTTCTATCAGGTTCTGCAGCGTAACCCGGCGGCAAATTCGCCCTTCGCCGAGCGGGAAGACACGCACCGGGCCGCCTTCACCGCCGCCATCCTGATCGGGCCCTTCACGGAATCCGCCATCGGGTTCGGAGTCGGCGCAATTATTGCCGCCGCCGCGCTGGTACGCACCGGCCTAAAAGGCCATGCCGTCGCGGGCCTGGCCCTGTTCAGCCAGATGCTGGTGCCCTGGGGCGCGCTGGGCGTCGGCGCCATCATCGGCGCGGGCATCGCGGGCCTGCGCCCGGAAGAACTGGCCCGTCACAGCGCGGTATTGAGCGCGATCATCCTGCCGCTTTTGTTGCCGGTATTATGGTCGATGTTTCGCGCCGCCGGGATTCGCCTGACTCGGCGCAACATTGCCATCGATCTGGCGATGATGCTGTCATTGTCGGCGATGCTGCTGGCGGTGAACTGGTGGATGGCGTTCGAATTGGGCGGCATCCTGCCGACGGGTATCCTGCTGTTGATAGCGGTGACCCCCAGATTTCTGCGCGAACCCGCCGCCATCGCCCCGGTATTTCGCGCTATCTGGCCCTATGCGCTGCTGACCGGCACATTGCTGGCCAGCCGGTTGATCCCCGGCCTGCCGGATCTGTTGAAATCGGTGCTGCATTACCGGCCCTATGGCGAATTCAATTCCTATGCCGTGCTGTATCATCCCAGCTTCTGGCTTCTGGTCAGCGCACTGGCCGCCGCGCCACTGGCGCTGGGCCGGTCGGATATCCTGCCGACCCTGCGCGCCAGCATCCGCATGGCCTGGATTCCGCTGGCCGTGACCCTGACCTTCGTGGTGCTGGCGCAGTGGCTGATGGCGTCGGGCGCGGCGGCGATCCTGGGCGGGGCCTGGCGCGAACTGGCCGGGGCCGGAGCAATCCTGGCGGTGCCGCTGTTCGCCGGCTTCATCAGCGCGCCGACCGCCAGCTATACCGCAGCCAACGCCATATTGATGCCAGTCACCGGCGCCCTGGCCGCGGCCACCGGTGTGCCGCTGGTGATCGCGGCCACGGCCCAGAATGTCGGGGGCGCCATGTGCACCATGTTGGCCCCGGTGCGCGTCGCCCTGTCGGCCGGCCTGTTCGGGCTGCAGGGGGAAGAGGCCCGGGTCTATCGCCATCTGCTGCCCGTGGCGCTGGTGATTCTGGGCGTTCCGGTGCTGTATCTGGCCTGGGCGCTATATGGATGATTGTCGGCGATTTCGATTGATCGCCGTTTGAAATTCGGGGCATGATCGCGCCAACATAACGCAGGAGGGAAACATGTCGCTGAAGGCGGTGGAGACGGGCCGTGCGCCCATGGACGAGGTTGAACGCCAGGGGCGTATCGATCTGGCGGCGATGTTCCGCATCGCCGTGCGCTATAACTGGCATGAAGGCATCGCCAATCACTTCAGCCTGGCGGTCTCCGACGACGGCAAGCGCTTCCTGATGAACCCGCAAGGACGCCACTGGTCGCGCATCCGGGCCAGCGACCTGCTGCTGCTGGATGCCGACGGGTCGGAGGATGCGATCGGCCAGGGCGCCGGCAAGGCCGACCCAACCGCCTGGCATATCCATTCCAGGATCCACGCCGGGAACCCCAAGGCGCGCTGCGTGCTGCATACCCACATGTTTTATGCGACCGCGCTGGCCTGCCTGAAGGATTACCGCCTGCAGATGATCGACCAGAACGCCACGCGCTTTTACAATCGCATCGCCTATGACGACGATTTCAACGGCATGGCGCTGGATGCGGGCGAGGGAAAACGCATCGGCGGCACCATGGAAGACGGCAAGAGCGTGCTGTTCATGGCCAATCATGGCGTCGCGGTGGTTGCGGAAAACGTGGCCATGGCCTTCGATGAAAACTACTATCTGGAGCGCGCCTGCAAGGTGCAGGTGCTGGCGCTGTCCACCGGCCGGCCGCTGCATGTGGTCTCGGACGAGGTCGCGGCGAAAACCTGCGCGCAATGGCAGGATTTCCCGATGGACGCCGCCAGCGACCATTTCAACGAAATGAAGGCGATCCTCGACAAGGAAGAGCCCGACTACAAAGACTAATATTCAGAAAGCAAGGTAACACCGCCATGGAAACCGTCAGCTTCACCCGCATGGAAGACGGCACGAAGGAAGAGTACGCGTACCTGACCGAAATCGAGACGGCGTACGCCAACGATGTGGCCGACCGGGTTCTCGACTATTTCGGCAGCCTGGACCAGACGCTGGAGGGGTACACGATCACCCGCCAGCAGCACGGGCTGCAAGCGGCGACACGCGCGCTGCGCGACGGCGCCGACGAGGAAATGGTGGTTGCCACCCTGCTGCACGACATCGGCGACGCGCTGGCCTCGTACAATCACGGGGAATTCGCGGCGTCGATCCTGCGGCCGTACGTGTCGGAGGAGACCAGCTGGATCGTCAAGCATCACGGCATTTTCCAGGCGTACTACTACGCCCACCACATGGGCGGCGACCGCAACGCCCGCGACCGATACAAGGACCATCCCTGCTACCAGGCCACCATCGATTTCTGTCACAAATGGGACCAGACGTCGTTCGACCCGGATTACGATACGATGACGCTGGAGGAGTTCGAGCCGATGGTAAGGCGCATCTTCGCGCGGGAGCCATTCCAGTACGATCGTAAATAGGGGCTGAAACCCGCAACGGTTTGCATTTCTCGCCGCCACTCGTTTAATCGGCCGTCAAAGAGCAAAAGCTCATGCAATGGAGAAGAAGATGACAGATCGTGGCATGTCACGACGAACATGGCTGATCCTGCGCTGGGCGATGATTGGTGCGCTGTCGGGTGCATTGGCCAGCCTGCTGCTCTTTTTGGTTGGGCCGGCGCTCTCCTATCTCCCGGTCCGGCAATTTCTTAGGTTATATATCGATTTTGGCCCTTTTAAATTCTGGCTCGATCCCGGCCAGTTTATGTCAGGGCTTGCCTTCGGACTGGTCACGGGCTCGGCTTTTCTTCACGCTAATCTGCTGAGTCGCAAGCAACTTGCGGTCTATGTGCTAGGCTGTATCCTGAGTTTTTTTGCAGGCGGCGTTATTGGTCTCATCCCGAACATGAGTGGCCTCGTGGAGTCGCGTTACCTTGCCGCGCCGCTTGGCGGTTTGGCCAAGGCCGGCCTTCTTATGATGGTGTCCGGGACACTGATGCCGGCGTTCCGGCGGCCGCGAACCATTGTTTTGACGATCATTGTGGGCGGTGGATTGGCTGCGATTTTGATTGTTCCGAACTTGTTTTTCCCGGATCCTTTCTTCTTCCTGAAAAATCGAGAAATCGGCAGCCTATTGCGGCTGGCAATTTCTACCGTCTGGCATGCAGGCATTGCCGCGGCAATGGCAACGGTGTTCGACGGACGGAAATGGCCGGACCGGGACACCGGAAGCGCGGTGGACCCCGACGGGTTTGGGTTTGATTTTTCTCAACGGGCTCGGGTGATCGTACGGTGGACCCTGATAGGCCTTTTATCCGGTGTGATTACCGCAGCGTTGATCCCGCTAACCAAGTGGAGTCTTTTCCTGCTGTGGGTGCGCGATCTCCCGGACATTATCGGCATAGCTATGCTCTTTTTGTTGGTTGTGCCGGTCTGGCCAGGGCCGGTCTTCGGTGTGGTTATGGGGCGCGCTCTAATTCGAAGCGGCTTCCTCCGCCCGGAGCGTTATGCGGGCTACGTCACTATCGCTACGCTGTCCTATATCGCCGCTGGTGCCGCAACGGCTTCGTTGGCGAT
>JAOUMF010000341.1 GCA_029881615.1 Alphaproteobacteria bacterium
CCCGCATGACCGACGCGGTGCATGAACACGGCTCGCTGGCCGGCATTGAACTTACCCATAACGGCCATCAGGCCGTTAACCGGATGAGTCGCGAGGTGCCCCTGGCGCCGTCGGACATGGTGGTGCAGAATTACGACCCGGTTCATGCCCGGGCGATGGACAAGTCGGACATCAAGGCCTTGCGTAAATGGCATCGGGACGCCGCATTACGCTCGAAAAAAGCCGGTTTCGATGTGGTTTATGTCTATGCGGGGCATGGTTTGTCCCTGCCGATGCATTTCCTGTCGCGCCGCTATAATCACCGCACCGACGAATATGGCGGCAGTATCGAGAACCGCGCCCGCCTGTTTCGCGAACTTATCGAGGATACCAAGGACGCGGTCGGCGACAGCTGCGCCGTCGTCGTGCGTTTCGCGGTGGAGGAGCTGCTGGGCCCGGGCGGGATTACCGTCGAGGAGGAGGGCAAGGCCGTGATCGAGATGCTGGGCGAACTTCCGGACCTCTGGGACGTCAATCTCTCCGACTGGTCCAACGATTCCACGACCTCGCGTTTTTCGCCCGAAAGTTCACAGACCGACTATATTTCCTTCGTCAAGCAGATGACCAGCAAGCCGGTGGTCGCGGTCGGCCGGTTCACGTCGCCCGATCTCATGGTCTCGCTGGTGAACAAGGGCATCGTCGACTTCATCGGCGCCGCGAGGCCATCCATCGCCGATCCCTTCCTGCCGAAAAAGATCGAGGAAGGGCGGATGGAGGACATTCGCGAATGTATCGGCTGCAATATCTGCGTTTCGGGCGACTACACCATGTCGCCCATTCGCTGCACCCAGAATCCCACCATGGGCGAGGAATGGCGGCGCGGCTGGCATCCCGAGCGCATCCAGGTGAAGAAGTCGGACGATTCGGTACTGATCGTCGGAGGCGGCCCGTCCGGTCTGGAAGCCGCGCGCGCCTTGGGCCAACGCGGTTACACGGTGGCGCTGGCCGAGGCCACGACACAGCCTGGCGGGCGGGTCACGATGGAATCCCAACTGCCGGGACTGGCGGCCTGGGCGCGGGTCCGCGACCATCGCCTGCAGCAGATCAACAACATGCCGAACGTCACGATCTATCTGGACAGCAAGCTGGACGCCGAGCAGATCCGCGAGTTCGGCTTTCAACGGGTTATTCTGGCGACCGGCGCGCGCTGGCGCGCCGACGGGGCAGGGCGGTACCACCGCGAAGCGATCCCCGGACATGACACGGTCAATATCCTGACGCCCAACGACGTGATGGAAGGCAAGGCGGCCACGGGGCGGGTGCTGATATTCGATGACGACCATTACTACATGGGCGGCGTGCTGGCCGAAAAACTGCGGCTGGCCGGCCATGAAGTGATTTTCGTGACGCCGGCGGCCGACGTGTCCAACTGGACCCACTACACCATGGAGCAGGCGCGTATCCAGACCAGGTTGCTGGAACTGGGCGTCGAGATCGTTGCGCTGCATGGCGTCGTTGGCCTTCGGCCAGGCGCGGTTACGCTGTCCTGTGTCTATACGGGGCGAACCCGCGACGTCGAGTGCGACACCGTCGTGCCGGTCACTTCGCTGACCCCGAACAATAGCCTGTATCAAGCGCTTATTGCCGACGGGCCCGGGCTTGAATCGGCGGGCATCAAGTCCGTTCAGGCGATCGGCGACTGCCTCGCGCCCTCCACGATCGCGGCGGCCGTTTATGCCGGCCACAAGGCCGCTCGCGGGTTGGACGAGGCGCTACCCGATGGCGTTCCGTTCAAGCGTGAGTTGCCGGCAATCGAGGGGTAATCGGAAAGACGTCGAAAACTTGTCTCGAACGCTATATTTTGTTGTTCGCAAGCGCAAAAAAGGCTAGGTTTCGTCTCCCGCACAATAATAGAATCGCCAGACATTGAGCACCGACGAAACGACGCCCCAAGAACCTTCGAGCGTTCCCCAGATTACAATCGAAGAGGAGATGAAACGCTCCTACCTTGATTACGCCATGAGCGTGATCGTGAGCCGTGCGCTGCCCGACGTTCGGGACGGGCTGAAACCGGTGCATCGGCGCATCCTCTTCGGTATGAAACAGGGTGGATTCACCTCCGACAAGTCCTACAGCAAGTCGGCGGCGATTGTCGGTGACGTCATGGGTAAATATCACCCGCATGGCGATTCCGCGATCTATGACGCCATGGTCCGCATGGCGCAGGATTTCTCGCTTCGGCTGATGCTGGTCGACGGGCAGGGCAATTTCGGATCGATGGACGGCGACCCGCCGGCCGCCATGCGTTATACCGAGGCCCGCCTGACCAAGGCTGCGGAATCGATGCTGGAGGATATCGACCGGGAAACCGTGGATTTCCAGCCTAACTACGATGAATCGAAACAGGAGCCGCGGGTTCTGCCCGCGACCTTCCCGAATTTGCTGGTCAATGGCGCCGGCGGAATCGCGGTGGGCATGGCGACCAATATCCCGCCCCATAATCTGGGCGAGGTAATCGATGCGACGCTCGCCTATATCGTCGATCCCGATATTACGATCGATGGGTTGATGGAATATGTACAAGGCCCCGATTTCCCCACCGGCGGCGTGATTCTGGGCCGTTCGGGCATTCGCAGCGCCTTCCATACCGGGCGCGGTTCCGTCGTCATGCGAGCGCGCACCCATTTCGAGGATGTCTCGAGAGATCGCCAGGCCATCGTGGCGACCGAGATTCCCTACCAGGTCAACAAGGCACGGTTGGTGCAGCGCATCTCCGAGGTCGTGCGCGAAAAGATCGTCGAAGGCATATCCGACCTGCGCGACGAATCCGACCGCGACGGCGTGCGGGTGGTTATCGAACTCAAGCGCGAAGCCATGGCGGAAGTGGTTTTGGCCCAGCTTTTCCGCCATACGCCGCTGCAGACCAGTTTCGGCGTCAACACGCTGGCGCTTAATAACGGCCGGCCGGAACAGCTTGACCTCAAGCAGATCATTGCCGCCTTCGTAGCCTTCCGCGAACAGGTTATCACGCGGAGGACCGCGTTCGAATTACGCAAGGCGCGCGAACGGGCCCATGTGTTGGCCGGTTTGCTGGTGGCGATCACCAATATCGATCCGGTCATCGCGCTGATCCGCGCGGCGCCCGATCCGGCGACCGCGCGCCAGGGCCTGATGGAGCAAAATTGGCCTGCCCGCGATGTGGAACCCTTCATTCGCCTGATCGACGATCCGGGCCACGAGATCGTCGACGGCAATTATCGCCTGTCGGAATTCCAGGCTCGTGCAATTCTGGAATTGCGACTGCAGCGACTGACCGGCCTGGAACGTGACAAGCTGACCGCCGAAACCGAAGAAATTTCGGAAAAAATCAAAGGTTACATACTTATCCTGCAATCTCGTGAGAGATTGATCGAGGTCATGCGCGAGGAATTGCAGGCGGTCCGCGACAGGTTCGCCGACGATCGGCGCACGACCCTGGAAGACGCCGAATTCGAGCATGACATCGAAGATCTGATCCAGCGCGAGGACATGGTCGTCACCGTTACGCATGGCGGCTACATCAAGCGTGTGCCGCTGTCGATGTATCGGGCGCAGCGCCGCGGCGGCAAGGGCCGTTCGGGCATGAGCACCCGCGAGGAAGATTTCGTCAGCGAGGTCTTCGTCGCATCGACCCACACCCCGATGCTGTTCTTCTCGACTACCGGCATGGTCTATCAGATGAAGGTATACCGCCTGCCGGAAGGCAGCCCGCAGGCGCGCGGCAAGGCGATGGTCAATCTGCTGCCATTGGATGAAGGCGAGACGATTTCGACCGTCATGCCGTTGCCCGAGGACGAAGAAAGCTGGAGCCAGCTTAACGTCATGTTTGCCACGGCCGGCGGCAATGTGCGGCGTAATCTTCTGTCCGACTTC
>JAOUMF010000008.1 GCA_029881615.1 Alphaproteobacteria bacterium
CCGACCGTCGGTTATGTCTGAACCGGTTTCCTTGTGGCAGGCCACGCACAGGCTGGATTGTTTGGTTTTGCTGAATGGTTCGTGACACTTGCCGCATTCGGTTTCGATCTTTGCATGGCCCTCGATCACCGGGCCGGGCATTACCAGTTCCTCAAGCGTGGTGGCATGGCTCGCCAACGGCCAGAATAGTACCAGCGCAAGTAACCAGATCTGTCTATATGCGGGTTTTTCTCTCAAACATTCGCCTCGGGGTCATTGGGCTTCGTCAGTACATATGCACCGCAAAAACATGCGCCACGCTGGTGATCACCAGAACGATGAACAGGGGCACATGCAGCACATGCCACAGTGCGAACAACTGTTCGTAAAAATGGAAACCCACTACCTTGCGAAGCGCGTTGAAGTAGGCGGAAAGGTATTGGCGGCCTTCCTTCGCATGGAGCCGTTTTTCGCGTCGGCTCCAGCCAGCTTCCGCGGCCTGTATTTTAAGTGCGCGTTTCAGCTTTCGCCGCGTCGTCGTATGCGTCAAGCGGGTCCAGATTCCCGTGAAAATGATTCGGACGGCGCTGTGCAGAACCGTACGCGGGGGTTTGATGACCGACTGTTCGTATGCGCGAAGGCGTTCCTGCAACTCGGGCGCGGATGACAGGATGGACCCCAGTCGACTGCCGCTGTCTTCCGCGATTTCGCGCAACTCGGCCAGGTTCATTCGGCGGCCGTACAGGCCATGGTGAATCTTTGAGTAGATATACCGTCCGACAAGGCCACTTCCCGCAACCAGCAGCATGGAAATCAGCGCTATCCTGCTGTTAAGGGATCCCAGGCTGAAATTCGCATGGAACAGAATGAGGGCCGGTCCGATGACGCCGAGTATCATGTGAACCCGAAACCAGTGTTTGGCGGCGCCCATGCGTCGCATGAAGCTTATCCGCTTGCGGAGCGGGTAAAGCAGGAGCAATAGCATCAGCACGCCACCCACGATCCCGAGAAGATAGCCCAGTCCGGATTCGGCGGTGAGATGCTGCTCAACCCTGTTCCGCCAACCTAAATAGAGCACCGCGCAAAGCACCAGCATGGACAGGGTGGCCCCCCGCTGGCGTTTAGGTGCGGCATAAAGTCCGGCTGCGGGAGAGGGGCGTCGGGGAGCCGTTTCCCGATTTCGTTCTGCATGCCCCGCAGTCGGCACTTGCGTGATCTGGGCGCCAAATCCACTCATCGTTTGTCCGTCACTCAATCTTGTCTCCAATCATGCCCGACAAGACCCGGTTCCAACGTAACCCGGTCAGCTTTGAAATCATTTATGTGCAATGCGCTTGGCTCTAATTACAGCGTCCGCCGCACGGAAAACCCACTGCCCGCCCATTTTAAAGGACAGTCTAGTTTCCGTTGGCTGATGCGCCTATGCGTAGAACTACCCATATCACGGGCACAATTGCCTGATATTGCTCAGTCGAAACGCTTTGCACGCGGCCGACATTATTCAGCCGTTTTCTTGTCCCGCGCAGGCCTGTCGCCGGTATGTCGCGGGCGATAATGTTTTTTGCATTTTCTGCATCGATGGGCAGGGCGATTACCATGTCTGCAAACCAGCCAAAACCTCTCCATACTTTTTAAGTACGGGCTCTTTACCTGAAAGCCATAATTTCTCCATAAAATATATGGAAATTGAAACATGGCCAAAATTCTGTCCATACTTATGTAGTACAAAAACTTAACGAAATACTAATGGCTGATTTTTATTCCGTGAATCGGCTGCAATACAATATTGTTTTGTTGATAATTTAATCTACAAATCAATTTTTTATAAAATTATATTAATATCGGCAAAATTTTATACTTACAGTTAGCTGTCAAACTACGTTGAAATTCCATGCAAAAATCGACTTCGATGAATTCCATCCGGCTAACCATACTCTCCAAAACCGAGCTTTTTTAGGGTGGGTTGCGCCTTACTTTCTGCACAATTTATCGACATAAATTTTAGATAGAATTTAGCGCCGTTTAATATATTGCGGCGATACTCGGCGTATTGACCGAATACCGGCTTGTCTCAAACTTGAGGCTGGCGATGGTAGTCGCGGCGCGTTTTGACGATTGATCTGTACGTGGAGTCGAGAACAGGAATGTGGATACGTGAATATTTTGCCCTGTTGATTTATTCCCTTCCGTTTCTGGCGGCCGGTGTTTCGTATATGATTGTTCGCGGCAGACGGCACCGTCGCCTCCTTGCGATCCGCGACGCGGCCATCAAGGCCGGCTTGAACGAACCCGCCTCGTTGCATCCGGTTATCAATCCGAACCGCTGTATTGGATGCAGCTTGTGCGCCAATGCTTGCCCGGAAAACATGGTGTTGGGTGTGATTTCCGGAAAGTCGGAGCTGATCGATCCGTCTCATTGCATCGGACATGGGGCCTGCAAGACGGCTTGCCCGGTAAACGCTATTTCGCTTGTATTCGGAACAGAGACGCGGGGAGTGGATATCCCGTTTGTGAAGCCGAATTTCGAAACCAATATCCCGGGGATATTCATTGCCGGAGAATTGGGCGGCATGGGGCTTATCCGCAATGCCGTTGCCCAGGGCCGACAGGCGGTTGATATGATTGCAAAGCTCGACGGTATCGGCCGCGGCGAGGATCTTGATCTTGTGATCGTCGGGGCGGGCCCGGCCGGTTTTGCCGCGACACTGGCCGCTAAACAGCTTGGGCTCCGGTTCGTAACGGTCGAGCAGGAAACACTGGGGGGAACAGTCGCCCATTACCCCCGCGGCAAGGTCGTGATGACCGCGCCGATGGAACTTCCGCTGGTTGGCAAGGTCAATTTCACGGAAACAACCAAGGAAGCCTTGCTCCAATTCTGGCAATCGGTGGAACGCAAAGCCGACCTGGACATCTTCTATCAGGAACGCGTCGAGGAAGTCACCCGCGCGGACAAGGGGTTTGTTGTGCAAACCAGCAGAAATAGCTACCGGACGCGCGCCGTATTGCTGGCCATCGGCCGGCGCGGAACGCCACGCAAGCTGGAAGTTCCCGGCGAGCATCTCAACAAAGTAGTCTATCGCCTTATTGATTCCGAACAATACCGGGGCAAGAATGTCCTGGTGGTTGGCGGAGGCGATAGCGCGATCGAGGCCGCCGTCAGTATTGCCGCGGAACGCGATGCGGCGGTTACACTGTCTTACCGCGGAGATGGCTTTGCGCGTGCCAAGGAAAAGAACCGCATAAGCGTAGAACAGAGCATGGCGGCCGGCAGGTTGAATCTGTTGCTGCGATCGAACGTCAAGGAAATCGGTGAAGACCGCGTTCACATAAGCCAGGAAGACAGGCTTATCGAAGTTCCCAATGAAGCGGTAATCGTCGCCGCGGGCGGGATTCTGCCGACACCGTTTCTCCGGAAGATCGGCATTGAAGTGGAGACTAAGTATGGGACGCTCTGATCGGTTTACAGTTTGCTGTTCAGCCTTCGAACACAGAATCGGGGTTGCCCTGGTTTTTTGCGCGTTTCTGTTGTTTGCGTTTGGCGCGCCCGCATCGGCCGCCAGCCTGGACGAGGCCGAGGCCGCCATAAGGGTCAGGGATTATGCGAAAGCGGCCAGCATTCTGCAGCCGCTGACCGAACGCGGCGACGCCGAAGCGCAGTATCAGCTGGCCGGCCTCTATCGTTCGGGGCGTGGGGTTTCGAAGGATCACAAGATAGCCTTCGAACTGCTTCGGAAGGCCGCGTCGCAGGGGCATGTCAAGGCTCAGTTCAATCTCGGCATCATGTATGAAAACGGCTGGGGCGTGGCCGCGCAGCTTGCAGAGGCGCGCCGGTGGTACGAGGCTGCCGCCGCTCAGGGCTATGAAATGGCCAAATCGCGGATGGCGGAACTAAAGGAAGTAGCCAAACCTGTCGGCAATGATGCGTCCTCGCTGGACGAGACGTTGCGTCGGGCTGTCGTCAAGGGAGAGACGGACGAGGTGCGCCGGCTATTGTCTTCGGGCGTCAACCCAAACAAACCCGACAAGTTCGGTCGAACCGTTCTAATCGAGGCCGTGCTGCGCGGGCATCAAACCATTGTGCGCGCGCTGCTGGATCACCGGGCCGACGTTCGTGCGGTGGACCGCTATGGCGACAGCGCCCTCATTATCGCGGTACGCGAGAAACAGAACGTGATCGTCGACATGCTTTTGAAAGCGGGCGCCAACGTGAATATTCGAGACGCGAATGGTAATACACCACTCGTTATCGCGGCGGGGAAGGGCCATGATCGTTTGGTTGCCCGGCTGATCAATGGAGGTGCCGACATCAATGCCACAAACAAGAATGGCCGATCCGCGCTCGAGGCCGCCAACGTAAACGGGTATCCGGCGATAGCCAGTTTCTTGACTGACCGGGGCGCCCGGCTGGCAGTTGCATCCGCGGGTGGCATGCAGCCAGCGACCGTAGATGCCTTGCTTGCCGCCGATGACAAGGGTGCTAGCGCCTCATCCCGGAAAGCCGGCCAGCAGTTGATCTCAGCCGCTGGACGTGGACAAAAGGATGTGGTGTCGGCCCTGTTACGACGGAAAGTCGATGTCAACGCGCGGGATGCCGAGGGCCATACGGCCCTGAGCAGGGCCGCCTGGCAGGGCCATGAGGATATAGTCGCGCTGCTGCTCAAGGGCGGTGCTGATGTGCGCATGGGGCAAGCTGGAGGGAAAACGCCGCTGATGTGGGCCGCGGAACAGGGGCGGGGCGGGATCGTTCGCCGGCTTGTGTCGGTCGGCGCGCCTGTCAATCTACGCAATGACGATGGTAGCACAGCATTGTTGCTTGCCGCTGCCGGCGGCCATTCGGAAATCGTCGCGGCACTTCTGGGGGCCCGTGCCGATCCAAACCTGGCCGACCGCAGTGGCGTGACGCCATTGATGTACGCTGCCGAACAGGGCAGGCAGCGCATGGCAAGCCGATTGATTGAAAAGGGTGCCGAGGCCAATGCGGTTGATGCCGAAGGGCGCTCCGCATTGTGGTATGCCGCCGGCAAGGGCGGGGCTGAAATGATTGCCTTGCTACTAAAGAGCCGTGCCAAGGTCGATGCGCGAGATAAAACGGGCACAACAGCATTGATGCGCGCGGCGACACAGGGAAACGAGCCTGCAGTGCAAGCGCTGATCGCGGCGGGCGCCAATGTGCGTTCGACCAGCGGCCTTGGCAATACCCCCTTGATGTTTGCGGCGGACCGGGGGCATGCTCGTATTGTGGCACGCCTGTTAAAGGCCGGTTCGGATATCGATGCCAGGAACAAGAATGGAAATTCGGCGCTGATGCTGGCGGCTGAAGGCGGGTTTCGCGAGGCTACCGAGACACTGTTGAAGAACGGCGCAAACCCCAACCTGCGCAACAAACAACGGGAGCAGGCCCACACTCTCGCCGCGGCCGCGGGGCATGATGACATTGCCAAATTTATTGAAACCCAAAGCGGCGGCAGTTGGCTAAAGGGTTTGTTCTGAGCCAGACTTTGCTTCCGACGCAGTAGCGGGGATCAGCCCGGAATCCATGAAACAGGCTGGTGCGGGTGTTCCTGAACAGGATTTCGGCCAACGACTTATTGCCGGTTTTCTGGACTGAATAGCTGCAAAACTGCTTGATTTTTGACGGCATGAATTTTGTGATGTCGGTATCGAAATTTTAGAGAATATGGGCATAACAGCAGCTTTTGATTGCTGGTCATGCTGCTCAAGTCTATCTCTATCTTATTGCATTTAAATATTTTTTCCGAGTAATTGAATTTAAATCCATAACATGGTTAATAATACATTAAATCTAGTATTGTCTAAATGAGTATTTTGAATATAATTAGTATAGGCTATTCGTAAGTATGCTTTCGAATCCCGGGCTGGGTGGCTTGGCTATAACGATAACAGGGATCAGTGCCATGGGGGCGAGATGGGGACGAAATGGGGACGAGGTGGAATCGAGTAAAACACGATATCCGCGGGCGTAATAAAGAAAATAGCGGCCTCTTGGCCAGCGACGAAAATGAACCGACAAGCCAGCGCGCGCGTGTTGATATCCTGGAAGACGAACGTGTTCCGATGTTTCGTCTGCTGCGGTTTTATGGCATTGCCAGTGCTGCCGCATTTATCGTTATTTCGGTATTTGTGGTTGTCCTGGACAGATACCATGAATTTGAAAGTCTTATCGAAGCGGTCGAGCGTCAGGATGTAGGCTTGGCCCACTCTTTCGCCAACACTGTTTGGCCATCTTATTCCAGCTATGTGATGACTGTCGCCGGTTCCACGGACGAAACCTTGCGTGAACGTAGCGAGACCAGGGAATTGCACAATGCTGTTGTGACTCTGACGGCGGGGCTGCCGATATTGCGGATCAAGGTTTATGATCGCAAGGGCAGAACGATCTATTCGTCGGAAAGGAGTCAGATTGGCGCGATCAAGAAGAACCACGCTTCATTCCTTGCCGCCGCGAATGACGGGTTGCCGCAAAGTATGTATGCCCATAATCATGAATTTGCCTCTCTGACCGGACCGGTCGCACACCGTGATATGGTCGAGAGCTACCTGCCGATATGGGGCCATGATGGCGGTATAGAAGGCGTCCTGGAAATATATACCGACATCACGGCGGACATGCTTCTGCTCGATCATGGAACGCTTGAGTTGACGATGATCGTCGCTGTCGTTTTCGGGCTGCTATATGCAATCCTGTTTCTGATCGTCAGGCGCGCAAACATTGTTGTTGAACGGCAATATGGCAATCTTGTGCAAAGCCGCGCCAACCTGAACGAAAAAAATACCGTACTGTTGCGGGAGATTTCGGAGCGCGAGAGATTGACGCTTGATCTGAAATCATCCGAGCATCGTCTGCGGCAACTTTCCGACCGGCTGATCAACGCGCAGGAGGAGGAACGGACACGAATTTCGCGGGAACTTCATGACGGCCTTGGCCAGGGACTGACGGAAATCAGAATACGTGTCGAGCGCGCTATCGATCAATTATGGACGCGCAGCCGGAACGATGTACAGGAATATCTGCAAATTGTTGCCGGCGCCATCACAACCAATATGGAAGAGGTCCGGCGAATCTCGATGGGTATGCGCCCTTCCATTCTGGACGATCTGGGAATTGTCGCGACGCTGAAGTGGGCCTGCAGGTCATTTCGGGACAATCACCCAGAGGTCGCGGTTCTGGAGAGTTTTTGTATCGCAGAGCAGGATCTGTCGGATTCTGTAAAAACATCAATTTACAGAACCTTCCAGGAAGGCCTGACCAACATTGTCAGGCATTCCCAGGCCAACCGTGTGCGGATCAGCCTGAAAAAGAGGGGCACGCGGGTACTGTTCACGATCAGTGATAATGGCAGGGGATTTATAAAGAGCCGTGCAGAGACGTCATATTCGGGGCGTCCGGGATTGGGTCTGTGCAGTCTTCGCGAACGCGCGGTAAATTCGGGTGGAATCTTCCGGCTGCGTTCCATTCCAGGCGTCGGCACAACGATCCGCGTGAGTTGGTCGGTCGAGCCCCGGGATGTGGAATTTACCGGTCCAGCAGACCTCGGGTTACCGCAAACGCCGTCAGAGAAGATGCGTTATGAAGGTCTAATTTTTTCATGAGATTGGCGCGGTGTTTCGCTACTGTCTTAACGCTGATGCTTAGGTAATTGGCCATGTCGTTGCTGGTGCTTCCCTCGGCGATCAGCTTCAGAACCTGGCGTTCCCGGTGCGTCAGCATCTCCCAGCTTTCCTTGGGCTTTTCCCCTTTGCCACCGCCCAGATAGGCCGCGACCATCTTGGACTGGATTTCCGGGCTGAGATATTTTTTCCCGCTCATGACATAGCGCATGGCGCGGATCAGTTCGTTTCGGGACGAATCCTTCAATACATATCCATTTGCGCCGGCTTCCAGCGCTTCCAGGAAATACTCCTCGGCCTTGTGTATTGTGAGGATAAGAACCTTGGTTTCCGGGTAACGCCGGTTTAACTCCCGCAATGTTTCGAGGCCGCTGAAGCCCGGCATTGATAGATCCAACAGCGCTAGATCCGGCCGCAACTTGCCGATCAGGGTGATCGCCGACCTTCCGTCTTCTGCTTCGCCGATCACTTCGAATTCGGATTCCGTTGAGATAGATTCGCCTAGGCATTCCCTCAGAATACGGTGATCGTCGACCACCACGATTGTTGTTTTTGCTGTCATGCTTTTCCCCTTACCCTGTATGGGTAAAGACCCGACCGCGGTGCGGTCAATGCCACCACCCATCGTTTGTCAAGTTGCCATGCTCAAACCCGACGGCGGAAAAATCAGGGTCCCCAATCCACTGATTTCCACACTCATTCCGCTCTGGCAACGAATATTATCATGGTTTTGGGCGCGCGTCACTGTTGACGCGAAGGAGGCCACTCGGGATCGATCTAATGGTGCCGATGCGTGGGACCGGGGCTGCAGCGTAAATTAATAGTAGTCGTATATTCGTTCCATATGGGTACTTCGCTGCACTGACTGGACGGCGGGTAAATTCTAAGTTGTCACGTCTGGATGGGATGATGAGTCGCCTGTTTCCTGGAGTCTGGCGATCATGTGCGGCAGTGGTGCCCCGCCTGTTTCGGTTTGCGTAAATCGTTCAGTATCCCGGAATTTTCTCTGTATTCGTGCACCAACCTGCAGAAAGGCTACGAGCGCCATCATGTATAGCCCGGTTTCCGCTTTGCGCTTGGAATCTTCGGTCCGGTTACAGGCCGCGGTCGCTAATCTGGCATATAGAATTGCGCAAAAAATGAACCTGTCGGACGATCAGGTCGAAACCATTTACGCGGCGGGGCGGCTCCACGATATCGGCGAGTTGAGTTTGCCGGCAACCATGCTGATGAAACAATCCAGACTTACCAAACCGGAATATATGCGCGTGCGCGACCATTGCCGGGTGGGTTATGACATGATCAGAGATGTTTCCTGCCCCTGGCCAATTGGTGAGGTCGTGCTTCAGCACCACGAACGGCTGGACGGTTCGGGTTATCCCGAAGGCCTCAAGGGTTCTGAAATCAGCATTGCGACGCGTGTGGTCGCCGTGGCTGATGTCGTTGTCGCGATTTGTTCGGACCGGCCGCACAAGAAGGCACGGAGCGTAGAGTTTGCCCTCGGTGAGTTGGAGCGCGGCCGAACGACGTTATATGACGGCGACGTGGTCGATGCCTGCAACGACCTCTTTGTTCAGGATGGCCTGGGCTGGCCGCTTGGGGAGCAACCGCAACCGCCTGTATTCTCGGAATGGGTCAATCAATTATAAAGGGTTACTGGATGCTGGTCGGATAACCGGCCGTCTTTTGGTGCCCCGATCCCGGCGCCCGTCGAGTATGCCTGGCGTCATCAAGTGCAACGGATTGCCTTCCGGCACCGATCTCCAAAATTCAAAATTTTCCAGAGATTGCGCAATAGCTTGGGACTGCTTGCGTCGGATCGTCGCGGGTTTTGGTGGGAGGCAAATTCACATGGTTTTGCCCCCGCATTTCTACTCACCTTTACCCGGTCCTACTACTCTGGCGATACCCATTCATAAGGGCTGTGCGCCCTATGAAACATACGAATATCGGCTACCTGACGGCCGATCCGCAATTCGCTACACCTAAAGTAGTACGAATTATAGCTCGGCGATCTTGACTGAATTAAGGCCGAAAGATGTCGGATTTAGGGTGAGCGATGTCCATGCGGCTTTCAGGAAAAGGTTGTCAGGTGAACATATTGACATTGCAGGGACAGGAAGATGAAAACGCACGTAATCGTAAGGCAGTTCATTCTGGCTATTCTGGTCACGCTGGGTATCTTTGGACCAATAGCTGCGGCGCATGCGTTGACCGTCGAGGTCGTGGGACACGACAGAAGCGCGGATGAAATCTCCAACGGCACAACGCCGGTTACGGGGTTCCGGTGGGTTCTACAGGAAGACTGGACCTATGATGTAACGCCGGGCGTGCCGCCAACGGGGGCCGCCGCGCCCAGCCTGTCTGGGCGGTTTCATACCAGCCACAATCCGGTGGTCGGATCCGGAACGTCCGATGAACTCGCGCGTTTGAGTTCTCTTATCGATCCTGCGAAACGTTACTATATCTCGGTTCTTCCCTATGCCGACTACGGCATGGGCGGTGCACAGATCGCGGCAGGCCAGGCCAGCGTCACTGTTGGTGTAAGCGCCTATCCCTATCCCACCGCGCAGATCAGCGTGATGGCATTCCTGGACAGCCAGATCAACGGCGCTCCGGATTTGGGGTTCGAGGAACCCCTGGCGAACTTCGCCGTTCAGTTGTGGGAAGCGGCCGGCCAGTATGGCATGGCTGGTGGCCGGGTTTTGAAGGACGCCTACGATAACCCGCTCGGTACGACCTATCAGTTCGATATGGCGGGGAATCCTCTTTACGATGCAGATGGGGCTCCCGTAGTAGCGGTGGCGGGCGACGGAATTATCAAGACCGGCGCCGACGGGACCGTAACGATCAAGAACCTGCCGCCAGGCAAATACGGCGTCAAGATTGTGCCGCCCGCTGGCCAGGGCTGGTCTCAGACCTCGACGATCGAGGGCAGCAAGACGATCGACGCATGGGTAAAGGCCAACGAGCCCTCGCTCTTTACGGAATTTGGCCCTCCGGGCCCGCATGTCTTCGTTGGCTTCGTTAAGGCGCCAGGCGGGGAATACAAGGATCTCTACCGTCTGTCGGGAACCACGAACGTCAGTGGCAGGGTCGTTAATCTCCATAATTCGCGGCCGCCCGCGGTTGCCTTCTACTCTGGCGTGCCGCTGGATCACACGACCTGCTGGGTCGGGGTGAACGATCTGGGCGTTACCGCCAACAAGTATATCTATGCGGCGCGCTGTGATGCGGATAACGGCTTCGTGGTCCCGAATCTTGCTCCGGGCGAATATCAACTGGTCATCTGGGACGAGTTCCTGATGCAGATAATCGCCTTTTATAATATCTCCGTGCTTGCGGACGGTTCCTGCAGCACGCCGGACGGAAGTTGCGCCCTTGGCGATGTTCCGGTGTTCAACTGGTTCTCCCGGCTTGAAAACACCGTATTCCTGGATATGGACGAAGACGGTTTCCGCGATCCGGGCGAGGTGGGTATTCCCGAGCAGAACGTCAATATCCGGTTCCGGGACGGTCGGATCAATCTGGCTTTCCCGACCGACTTGACGGGCTATGTGCCATTTGACGAGGTGTTTCCTTTCTTCTCGTGGCTGGTGGCCGAGGTTGACTACGGACGCTTCAAGGCGACTGGCGTTACTTATGTCGTGGATGCGGGTGGCGAAATTCCGCCGGGTGATTTGGCGCATGGCGTCCTTAACCCGCAGCCGCAGATCGATCTAGCCGGCAATCCGATCATCAATCCAAATACCGGCGATAATCTGTCCACCACGATCGCGACGAACGTTGCGGGCGCGCCGCCGCTGTCGCTCGGTTTCCAGGGTTTCATGGGCCAGACCAGTGTCATGGAATGGGGCAAGAAGCCCTATGGCACTGACTCGCTGGGCAGGCCCGAAAACGGAGGCATCTCCGGTGTCGTTCTCTATGCGATTACCCGGGCCGAAGACGACCCGCGCTACGCCGCGGGCGAGGAGTGGGAACCCGGAATTCCGCGCGTACAGGTCAATCTGTACGAGGATTTCAACATTGACGGCGTGATCGACGACAAGAACGGCGTCGCGGGCTTCCAGTTGGCTGATTCAGACAATTATCCGCAGGGTAATTTCCCCGGTCCGGAAGACGTCAACCATACGGACGCATCGCTTGGTTATACGGCGGGCTTCGACATGGGCGACGCAATTCGGGTCACCTATACCGACAGTTGGGACGACAGCCAGCCGTCCGATTGCGTGGGCCGGTACGATCCCAATCCTTTCGTAAGCGAAATCTTTGAGTTGAACGGCGTCTTACTCGACTGTTACGACAATTTGCGTAACTTCAACCAGATTCGCCCGGCCGTGTTCGATGGCGGGTACGCCTTCGGCAGCGTTGCGGACATCGAAGATTATTTGCGCGCCGGCACCTATATCGTCGAGGCGGTGACCCCGCCAGGCTACGAGTTGGTGAAGGAAGAGGACCGCAACGTCGATTTCGGCGACGATCTGAAGCCGATTCCTGCGCTGCTGCCGCCGGCCTGTGTTGGCGATACTCACATCGTTCCCGATTTCATGAGCTTCCAGACCCATCCGGGATACGATCCTCTCGATCCGGCGCTCATTCCGGCGCCTTATGCCGGGCAGGAGCGGCGGCTTTGCGATCGCAAGCAGGTCAGGCTTGCGGCCCGTACCAACGCCGCGGCGGACTTCTTCCTGTTCACCCAGGCGCCGGTTGCGGCCCATGGCTTCGGCTTTATCCTGGACGACACGGCTAACGAGTTCGACCCGCTCAAGCCGCAGTTCGGTGAAAAGTGGGCGCCCCCGTTCATGCCGGTGTCGGTCCGCGACTGGACGGGCCGGGAAGTATCCCGGACCTACTCGGACCAATTCGGCCGTTACAATACCCTGATGCCGTCCACCTTTGCGGTGAACGCACCCATGCCCAGCGGCATGGCTCCGAACATGCTGTTGACCTGCATGAACGACGCCATGAAGAAGAACCCCGCATACACTGCCGGGTCCGGGCTGCCGGAATTCATTATCGACCCGTTCTTCAACCCGCAATATTCGCAGTTCTGTTACACGCTGATGTTTATGCCGGGGGCGACGACCTATCTCGACACGCCGGTATTGCCTGTTGCAGCCTTTGCGGGCCCAGACCAGTTCCCGGTCGACTGTGAATGCAACGACGGTACCCCTGAAATCTTTTCAGTCACGAACACCGACGGCCTGCCGGCCAGCGGTCCGGTGGCGGAAAGTTCTGGTCTCGATAGCCTGACAATCGTTTCGCGAGGGGCGACGAGTGTTTTGAACCCCCTTTACGAGGGTCTCGACGGCACGACACCGAAACTGGTTACCCGTGACTACGGGTTCGGCGACATGCCGGGCACGGTGATGCTGGGGGCGACCCCGCTTGCGGTTACAAGCTGGGATGCCAATACCATCGTAGCGACAGTGCCCGCGGGTGCGGTAACCGGTCAGCTTTCGGTCACGCGTGGCGATAATGGCAAGACATCCGTCATGGGCGTCACCGTCACCGTGGATTCAACGGCAACGGTTCACCAGGTGGTGCCGGGTGCCCGCGCTATCCAGGAAGCCATCGACGCGGCCAATGACGGCGATATTGTCATGGTGTCGCCAGGTGTTTACCCGGAAACGCTGGTCATGTGGAAGCAGGTCCAGCTGCAGGGCTGGGGCGCCAACTCGGTATTCATCAACGCCCTCAATTCGCCGGGTGAAAAGCGCGACGCCCTGCAGGCCAAGGTCGACGGGTTAGTCGCCAGCGGTGCGGTTTCTTTGCTGGCCGGCCAGGTCAATCTGGACACCGAAATCGGCGCCGGCATTCTGGTGTTGAAGCAGAACAATAACGGCAATCCGCCTTCGCGGATCGACGGCCTCACCATCTTTGGCTCGGACAATTCCGGCGGCATCGTCGTCAATGGATTGGTCCGCGACCTTCAGATCAGCAACAATCTGATCAAGAACAATGGTGGCGCGTATGGCGGCGGTATCCGGTCGGGTCATCCGCTGCTTCCGGCGGCCGTCAACGGCAATAATAACGCGGTCATGTCGTATGTGGATGCCGAGAACGATCGACTGAAAATCCACCACAACAAGATCGTTCAGAATGGCAATCTCAGCGCGGTCGGCGCGGGTGGGGGCATAGCGCTCTATACCGGCTCCAACCATTACCAGGTGACCGACAACTTTATCTGTGGCAACCGCTCCAACGGTGTTGGCGGTGGTGTCAGCCATCTCGGTCTGAATGACGGCGGAAAAGTAGCCGGTGTAAAGACACCCAATCTGATCGCCCGCAATACCATCGTCTTCAACCAGTCCTTCAATCAGGGGCAAGATGTGTCGGGCGGCGGCATCGCCGTCGGGGGCAAGGCGCCCGGAGGCCTGAACCAGTATGGTCCTGGCGCGGGATCGACCACGATCGACGGAAACCTGATCCAGGGCAACAACGCGGCGACCGGTGACGGTGGCGGTATCTACGTTGCCCGGTTCAATGGCGGGGATTTCGATCGGCCCAATCCCGATGGCTGGTACGAGTTGAACATCTCCAACAACATGATCGTGAACAATGTCGCGGGCGTGGCCGGTGGCGGCGTCTCGATGCAGGATGCCTTGCGTGTCACGCTCCACAACAACACGATCGCCAATAACGACAGCACGGCGACGGCCGGTGCGGCAATCATCCCGCAAAATCCGGATGAATCGCTGCCGCAACCCGCCGGTATCGTTTCGCACGCTCACAGCGATGAGCTCAACCTGGCTCTGTTCACGTTACATGGGCCCAGCGTGCCTTTGCTGGAGCGGGATTATTCGAAGCCGGCGATGTCGAACAACATCATCTGGGAAA
>JAOUMF010000342.1 GCA_029881615.1 Alphaproteobacteria bacterium
CTTCGGGAAGCGTCGGCGCGGGTTCTATCAACTCGCCAACACCGCCTACAAAGGACGACTCCGACATCAGGCAAACCGGTATATCGGCGCCTAGTTTGAGAGCAAGCTGCGGCAAGTCGACAGCGTCAACGGGAATATTCCAGAGCCGCATCAATCCCCGCAGCGCCGCCGCAGCGTCGGCCGAGCCGCCGCCAAGGCCGGCCGCCGCCGGAATATTCTTCACCAGCCTGGTAGTCATGCCGTTGTCGATTTTCGCCGCATCGGCCAGCGCCCGTGCGGCGCGCAACACCAGATTATCCTTCAGGGCGCCCGCATTGTCCGCGAATGCGCCTTCAACGGCAAGCTTCAGGCCACTGGCCGGCGCCAGTTCGAGCCGGTCCGAGAGCGCGGTGAAAACGATCAGGCTATCCAGCAAATGATACCCATCGTCCCGCCGACCGGTAACATGGAGATAGAGATTGACCTTGGCCGGCGCGTTCAGCCGATATGCTTCCGACATGTCAGCGGCCTTCAACTGCCGCCACCGGGCTCTATCGCCGGCAACCCATCCTCAAGTTTTCGCCGAACCTGATCGCGCAGCTCGTCGTCCGGTCCCATCTCCAGAACGCGACGCCACTGAATCCGCGCCTCGTCGCGGCGGCCAACGCGCCAGTAGGCATCGCCCAAATGGTCGTTGATCTCCGGATCCTGCGGCCGCAATGCAACGGCGCGCTCCAGATAACCCACGGCATCGGCGAACTCGCCAAGCTTGAAAAGCGCCCATCCCATACTGTCGATGATATCGCCTGAATCCTGCCGCTGTGCGACGGCGCGTTCAAGCATTTCGCGTGCCTGGACAAGATTCTTGCCCTGTTTGACCCAGCTATAGCCCAGATAGTTCAGGACATACGGTTGATCGGGTTCCAGTTCCAGCGCCTTCAGGAAATCCTGTTCCGCGCGCTCCCATTTTCCGGACTGCTCCAGCGAGACGCCCCTGTGATACAAGATCGTCCAGTCGTCGCCCTTGATTTCGCCAATCCGCTCCACCGCCTTGTCGTAAGCCGCCACCGATTCCTTGAAACGTCCCTCATAGCGCAGGATATTTCCCAGCCGGACCAGCGCATCACTACGTTCCGGTCTCTCATCGGCCATCTTGCGTAACAGCGCTATCGCGCCATTGGCGTCGCCCAGATCATAAAGATTGTCGGCCAGCCGCAACCGGGCAACCCAACCATAGACGCCCGCCTTGTTCATGCCACGGTAGATGTCGACTGCATCGACCTGACGGCCAAACCCTTCGTAAACATCCGCCATCAAAAGCTGCGCCAACGGAAAATCCGGCCGTAAATACAACGCCAGCCGGCAATAGATCAGGACAATCTCACCCGCACGATCCTTGGGCAGGATCGAGGCAATATCGAAAAATGCTTCGGCCATGCCGTCCGCCGCCGATGCGATCAGCGGGGCCGGTTTCTCGCCTGCAGCCAAACGTGCGCGGGCTGATTCGAACAACAGACCATCCATGTTCTCGCCGCGATACTTGTCGTAAAGCGCCGTCGCGGCCTCTGCACGGCCCTCACGTTCCAGAAAGGCGCCATAGGCCTGAATTGCGCGGGTAGCCGCCCGCGCGGGGTCGTTACCCAACGTTGCCCGGTAGCTTGCCTCGGCAGGTCCAGCCCGGCCACTGAAATCCTGAATGAATGCCTCATGCAGTTGCCGCAGGGTTTCAAACCCGGCCTCCTGGTCCAGCGGCGCCAAAGCCGCCACCGCGCCGGCGGTTTCTTTCGCGCCGGCATGCGCCCAAGCCAGCGCCAGCGGGACCGAATAACGGGCCAGATCGCTCCTGTCCATGGCTTCCAGGCGCTGCAACGCGCCTGCAAAATCGTTCTCGCGGACCGATTCAGCGGCCAGCAAAAGCTGGCCTGTCGCGGTATTCGCGCCCAGCTTTTCCAGTTTGTGCGCCAGCCGCAGGGCCATGTCCGTCCGGCCTGCTTCCAGCGACAGATAGAATGTTCTGTTCATCAGCGCGACATTGTCGGGGAAATCATCCAGCACGCGACCAAGCGCGGCGGCGGCGCGCGCAAAATCCTTCTGTCCCTCCGCAAAACGGCCGGCAAGAAAATTCCCATAAGGCGAACGTTGCCCGATCGGTTCAATTACGTTGAACCGTTTCGGCAATTCGTCCGGATCCGCGACATCCGCGTTACCGGGATTGTCCTGGGTACAGCCGGCGATCAGAATCGCCGCCGCCGCGAGGAACCAGCCCCCTCGGCGAACCGGGAAAATTTTTGCTGCCTGGTCGGCTAGCCCCATCGTGATCCCCTTGTAAACGAGTCGGCGAGCAAACAGTACCTTTACGCCGTCGTTACGTCCAGCAGGGCCGCGCCCGTTCCAGCCGACCGGAAAATCCGCTACATCCCGGAATAAGCGGGACCGCCGCCACCCTCGGGTACCACCCAGTTGATATTCTGTGTCGGGTCCTTGATATCGCAAGTCTTGCAATGCACGCAGTTCTGCGCGTTGATCTGCAGCTTCGGCGAGCCCTCTTCTTCCACGATCTCATAGACACCCGCCGGGCAATAGCGCTGCTCTGGCGCGTCATAGCGTTCCAGATTCACCGTGATCGGCACCGACGCATCCTTCAATGTCAGATGGGCCGGCTGGCCTTCCTCGTGACTGGTATTCGAAAAGGCCACATTGGTCAGACGGTCGAAGCTGATGACACCATCGGGTTTGGGATAATCGATCGCCCGGCAGGCCGACTTCGGCAACAGCTTGTCATGGTCGGAATGCTGGCGGAAGGTCCAGGGCGCCTTGCCCCGGAACAGATAGGTATCCAGCGCCGACCAGACCAGCCCGACCCAACGCCCGCGAGTAAAGGACGGACGGATATTGCGGGATTTGTATAGATCCTTCCAGACCCAGGTCTTTTTCAGGTTCTCCGCGTAGGCGGCAACCTCGCGCGGGCCATCTTCCGCCGTCAGCGCCTCGAATACCGCCTCGGCCGCGGTCATGCCCGATTTGATCGCGGTATGCGACCCCTTGATCTTCGGCACGTCCAGGAACCCGGCGGTGTCGCCGACCAGCAGTCCACCCGGGAAGGTTAGCTTGGGAATCGACTGGAAACCACCCTCGCTGAGTGCCCGCGCGCCATATTCGATGCGGCGTCCACCCTCGAAAGTCGGGCGAATTGCAGGATGATGTTTGAAACGCTGAAATTCCATATAGGGGCTGATATAGGGATTCTCGTAATCCAGCCCGACCACGAAACCGACCGCCACCTGGTTGTTTTCCAGATGATACAGAAACGACCCGCCATAGGTTTTGCTGTCCAGCGGCCAGCCAATACTGTGCATGATCGCGCCGGGCTTGTGTTTGGCCGGGTCGACTTCCCACAGTTCCTTGATACCGATACCGTAGGTCTGCGGATCACAATCGCGGCGCAGGTCGAATTTCTCGAACAGGGTCTTGGTCAGTGAACCGCGGCAGCCTTCGGCGAAAATCGTCTGGCGGGCATGCAGTTCCATCCCGGGCTGATAATTCGGCCCCTGTTCGCCCGTCTTGGTGATGCCCATGTCGCCGGTGGCCACGCCTTTGACCGAGCCATCCTCATGATACAGCACTTCGGCGGCGGCGAAACCGGGATAGACCTCAACCTCCAGCGCCTCGGCCTGTTCACCCAACCAGCGCACTACATTGCCTAGACTGATAACGAAATTGCCGTGGTTATGCATCTGCGGCGGTGTCGGCAGGCGATAAGCCTTCGACGCGGTCAGGTACAGAAAGTTGTCTTCGCCGGCCGGCGTGTTCAACGGCGCGCCTTTTTCCTTCCAATCAGGAATCAATTCGCTTAGCGCGCCAGGGTCCATCACCGCTCCCGACAGGATATGCGCGCCA
>JAOUMF010000343.1 GCA_029881615.1 Alphaproteobacteria bacterium
GACGCCATTCGCAGGCAGTCTGAATAGCAATAAAATCGGCGGCCGTCCTGGTATTCCAGTGGCGGCCGCCAGTCTGTGCCGGGTCTCGGGGGGCAATGGCAACCCGGCGACTTATCACGAACGTTTTACCGTCCGCATGTTAATCCGATAATCGCATAGCCGCCCTGAACGGGCTCTGAATGCCGCGTTCATCGGACGTTCATTTTCGAGGCAGCCCCATTCACGAAAGAAGCTCCCGGGCGGGAGCAAAAAAACGACGGCCGCCTTTCGTGGTGCCACCCGCACCTTTGTCGAAAGACGGCCGCCATGCGCTACCGAGCTGGGGGTTATGGCTACTCGGTAACGATTTCCCAACTACCATCGGGCTGACGGCAGGCCGTTCCGTAGGCATCCTGTATTTGCCCGCCGATTGTCACTTCCTGCTGGAATTCTCGACAGTAACGGCCTGGTTCCGGCTCATAGGTCTGCGTCGGTGTCACCGTCCCGTTGCTGCCCGACCCCGGATTATTCCAGGCAATCGTGCTGCAGGTCGGTGCATATTCCATGGCATGACCGAATGAACCCACGGCATAAGCGCGGTCGGCATCATCCATCGAGCGTCCGATATCGCGGCCCACGAGAGCACCGAACAGTGTGCCGACACCCATTGCCGCCAACCTGCCATTACCGCCACCGATCTGCGACCCGATCGCCGCGCCAACGATACCGCCCAGAATGGTGCCGCCAGGTTCGTGAGATCCTCCCATCACATAGCGACCACCATCGCTATAGCCACCGCCGCATGTCGCGACCGGGCCACCCTGCACATAAAGATCCCGCCTCTCGTAATAACCGCGCACCCGATAGGGCACCGGATAAAAGACCACCCGGGGGCGGGGCTGCACATAAACGAAGCTATAGCTATAACCGACTGGCATAATGCGGCGAGACCGCTCATAGCCATGATTATGCTTTCCGCTGTAAACGTAATATTGATCGTAACGACGACCGCCACCGTAATAATCGTCACGACGATGATCGTTACGACCAGCGTGCCGCGGCGAATGCGTCGGATATACATGTCCCTGCCGCGCGCGCTTTTTATCTGCTTTACCGGGCCGAATTAGCCATGCTGGCGGCTGCCCACGGTCATGCCCGTCGTAACGGTGGTTGACCTGCCGGCTTCCCTGTTCAACATTGCCGGGGCGGGTCGCTGCATTTTCAAATGGCAACCAGCGCCTGTTATTGGTCTCCGCTGCCGCGGGAGCCGCCAGCATGCCGGCCATCAGCGCGACCACAACCGCGCGAACGGCCAGTTCGGATCGGATAGTCGAGGTACGTGTCAGCATGATTTTCTCCATCACTGATGACCGGGTGGGTCGATGGATCGCAATATCGCAGAAGCGCACTGAACCGTTTCTGAACGCGGCATTCATCGGACGTTCAGGATCGCGAGCTTATTTCTGGGCCATGCGAATATTGGTTATCTTCCTGACGCTAACAGGGCTTTCTGGCCTGCCAAGCGAATCGACCGTGATGGCGGAAGCCAGTCAGGAACAGATTCAGGCGGCCACGGATTCTGGCCAGATCATCCCATTGTCGGATATATTGAGGGCCGTCCGGAACGAGGTTCCGGGCAAGGTTCTCGATGTGCAGGTCGATAATGACAAATCGCCCTGGCTTTACCGCATCAAGGTGCGTGGCAATAAGGGTGACGTAACATTGGTTACCGTGAACGCCGAAACCGGTGAAATAATCTCGATCAAAGGACAGCGCTGATGCGTTTGCTGGTGGTTGAGGACGACCCCGATCTATCGGAACAGCTGGTCGACGCACTACGCGAGGCCGGCTACGCGGTCGACCTGACCGGCGATGGCGAGGAAGCACAATTCCTGGGCGACACCGAACCTTATGACGCGGTAGTGCTGGATCTTGGTCTGCCCAACGTAGATGGAATGACGGTATTGGAGCGCTGGCGCGACAATGGCCGTATCATGCCGGTCGTCATCCTGACGGCGCGCGACCGGTGGAGCGACAAGGTCGCCGGGTTCGATGCCGGGGCCGACGATTATCTGGCAAAACCTTTTCGGGTTGAAGAGTTGCTGGCGCGGCTTCGGGCGGTAATACGCCGGTCCGGCGGACATGCGTCGCCGGTAATCGAATGCGGACCGGTCAGCATCGACACCCGCGCCAGCCGCGTCACCGTGGACGGAAATCCGGTCAAGCTGACCGGACAGGAATATCGGCTGCTGGCCTATATGGCCCATAATCTGGGCAAGGTAATGTCCCGCACGGAACTGACCGAACATCTTTACGATCAGGATTTCGACCTCGATTCGAATACCATCGAGGTTTTCATTGGACGCCTTCGCCGCAAAATGGGCACCGATATCATAGAGACCGTCCGCGGCCTGGGTTACCGAATGGCAGAGCCGAATGATGGCTGACGGCGGAAACCATGCGTTCAAAACCCATGGGAGCGCTTTTCCCGCCAGCGCGGGCAATCTTGCGCGCCTTGCCGGATGAGTGCGTGGAAGCGCGGCCGCCTGATTAGCCCTACCGGAAGCCGCTCTCTGGCATTCCGGCTGGTTGCCGGCGCCGCCCTGTGGATTACCGCTGCCCTGGCGGTCGGCGGCATCGTCATATCCACCCTGTTCAGCGATTCGGTGGAACGAAATTTCGACGCGCGACTGAGTGTCCATGTCGATTCACTGATCGCGGTGACCACTGCGGACGTATCGAACCGGCTGGTTATATCCCGAACCTTGCCGGACCCGCGCTTCAACATTCCCTATTCCGGATGGTACTGGCAGGTATCGGGTCCAAGAGGATCCTCGCAAGTCCGGTCGCGGTCGTTGTGGGACACGGCGCTTACCATGCCGCCTTCCGATGAAGTGGGCGTCATGCAAACCGGGGAAATCAAAGGACCGGACGACGAATTGCTGAGAATCCGGTTTATCGACGTAACGCTGCCCGACCTTCCCGTTCATTCGCCGCCGGTGCGGTTTGCCGTCGCCGCCCGGGTTTCGGAACTGAAGGCGGAATTACGCCCGTTCAATCTGGCCCTTGTCTGGTCGCTAGGCGTACTGGGGCTGGGGTTGGCAATTGCCGTCGCCATACAGGTGCGCGTTGGCCTTCAGCCTTTGCGACGCATCCGCGCGACCCTGAATAATATTCGCGAGGGGCGAACCGAACATCTGGAAGGGGACTGGCCAGTCGAGGTGCAGCCCCTGGTAAAGGAGCTGGACGCGCTGCTGGAACATAATGCCGTGGTTCTGGACCGGGCCCGCACTCATGTGGGTAACCTTGCCCATGCGCTGAAAACACCATTGGCGGTACTGACCAACGAGGTATCGCGCAAGGGTGGGCCGCGGACGGACGCGATCGAACGGCAGGTCGGGGCCATGCGGCGCTGGATCGACCATTATCTGGCGCGCGCCCGTGCCGCGGCCACGGGCACGGTACTAGGCGCGCGAACATCCGTGCTGCCGGTAATGGAGGATCTTAAGCGCACCCTGTTGCGTATCCATGCCGACAAGACACTGGCGATTGATATTTCCACCGTGGAACCAGCGACGGCCTTCAGGGGAGAGCATCAAGATCTGGAGGAAATGCTGGGCAACCTGATGGACAATGCCTGCAAATGGGCAGAGGGGACTGTCCGTCTTTCCGCAACCACCGGCGACACACTGGTTACCATCGCCATTGACGATGATGGCCCCGGACTTGCACCGGAGTTGCGGGAAGAGGCGATGGGACGTGGCAAGCGTCTGGACGAATCGGCGCCGGGCAGCGGCCTGGGGCTGGCGATCGTCGCGGATATTGCGGCGCTGTATGGCGGTGAACTGAAACTTGAGAAATCGCCGATGGGCGGACTTAGAACCGTT
>JAOUMF010000344.1 GCA_029881615.1 Alphaproteobacteria bacterium
TTCGGCGCGCCGGATCACCGCCGTTATTCCCTATTACGGATATGCCCGACAGGACCGCAAGACCGGTCCGCGTTCGCCGATTTCGGCAAAGCTGGTGGCCAATTTGATCACCACCGCCGGTGCCGACCGCGTGTTGACGCTGGAACTGCATGCCGGCCAGATCCAGGGCTTCTTCGACATCCCGACGGATAATCTGTTCTCGTCGCCGGTTTTCGTTGCCCATATGGAAACCCACAAGAAGCAGGGCGACGAACTGGTTATCGTTTCGCCCGATGTCGGTGGCGTGGTGCGGGCGCGCGGCTTCGCCAAGCGGTTGGGTGCCGATCTTGCCATCATCGACAAGCGGCGCGAGCGCGCCGGCCATTCGGAAGTCATGAATATCATTGGCGAGGTCGATGGCCGCACCTGCCTTCTGGTGGACGATATCGTCGATTCCGCCGGCACGCTGTGCAACGCCGCGAAGGCGCTGATGGAACATGGCGCCAAATCGGTGTCGGCTTATGTTACCCACGGGGTATTGTCCGGCGGCGCGGAAGCTCGGGTGGCGGCCTCGCCACTGGAAAAGCTGGTCATCACCGACAGTATTCCCGCGACCGAGGCAGTGCGGGTGGCGAAAAATATACAGCAGGTATCGATCGCGCCGCTGCTGGCGGATGCCATCGATCGGATTGCTGACGAGAAATCGGTTTCAAGCCTGTTCGACTGATTTGGAACAGGCTCGCGCCGCCCGGTTTGGCGGCAAACAGCCGTAGCGGCACCCCTGGAGGCCGTGCGGTATTTTAAAACTGTAAGGAGGCTCTTATGAGCATACAGAGTGTGATTAGCGCTGAAATGCGTGACCGGGCTGGAAAGGGGGCCGCTCGGGCCATACGTCGGGCTGGCCGGGTGCCGGCGGTGATATATGGTGACAAGAAAGACCCCATGATGATCTCGCTGGAGCCGCGCGAGCTTCGCAAACAGCTCCATACCGGCAACTTTTTCGCCACCGTTTATTCGGTGGAGATCGCCGGCGGCGAAAAGGTGCGGGTTCTGCCGCGCGATGTGCAGTTCCATCCCGTGCGGGACGAAACGCTGCATGTCGATTTCCTGCGCGTCAGCAAATCGACCCGTACCAAGGTCATGGTGCATTGCGATTTCATCAATGAAGACGATTGTCTGGGCCTGACCCGCGGCGGCATGCTGAATGTGGTTCGCCATGAAGTCGAGGTGATCTGCGGCGTCGATGACATTCCGGAGCATTTCGCACTGGATCTGACCGGTCTGGATATCGGCGACAGCATTCATGCCAGCGCATTGAAGCTGCCCGAAGGTGTCGAGCTGACGATTTCCGATCGTGATTTCACGATTGCCACGATCGCGGCCCCGACCCTGAAGACCGAGGCCGAAGAAGACGCCGAAGCCGAGGCCGCCAGTGCCGAAGCTGCCGCCGAGGAAGAGTCCTCGGAGGATTGATCGGACAGACGGATGCTTCTTATTGTCGGATTGGGCAATCCCGGCCCGAAATACGAACGCAACCGGCACAATATCGGTTTTATGGCGGCGGACGAGATTGTCCGCCGCCATTCCTTTGGCGCATGGCGTTCCCGGTTCCAGTCCATGGTGGCCGAGGGCAATATTGCCGGGGACAAGGCCATGGTTATCAAACCCATGACCTATATGAACGAATCCGGTCGCGCTGTTGGCGAGGCCATGCGATTTTTCAAACTTGCCCCGCCGGACATAATCGTCATTCATGACGAGCTGGATCTCGTTCCCGGCAAGATCCGGGTCAAGCGCGGCGGCGGCCATGCCGGGCATAACGGCCTGCGCAGCATCGCGGCCCATATCGGCGAGGATTTTTGCCGGGTTCGTGTCGGTATCGGTCATCCCGGTGACAAGAACCGGGTTCACGGCTATGTGCTCAGCGACTTCGCCAAGGCCGAGCAGCCGCTGTTAGAGCGAACCGTCGATGCGATCGCCGCCCATATCGGACTGCTGGTGGAGGGCAATGAAAGCAGCTTCATGAGCCGAACCGCCCATGACATATTCCCGCCCCCACCCAAACCCCCGCGCCCCGAAGGCGGTGAACCGCCAAATGCCGGCGAGGAGTGAGTGGGGTGTCAGGCGGTTTTGACTTCGCCGCTCTCCACATTCAGCGTCATCAGGTCTTCACCCATGGTGATCTTGCCTGAAAAATCCGCCGACACCTCTTTATGCAGGGCGTCCGTATCGCAATCGGGGGGCACGAAATGGGTCAGGGCGAGCCATTTGACGCCGGCCTTGGCCGCGACCTTGCCGACGTCGGACGACAGCGTGTGGTATGAGGCGACCTGGTCGATCGTTTCCGCCGTGCGCACGCCGTCAACCGCCTTCATCGCATGGTGGACGAAGACTTCATGCAACAGCAGGTCTGCGCCCCGGGCGGCCTCGATCAGCGCGTCGCAGGGCCGGGTGTCGCCGGAAATCGCCAGCTTCGCCTCGTTTGTTTCGAAAACGTAACCATAGGCGTGACGCACCGGTTTATGGTCCACCTCGACGGCGCGCACGCGCATGGCGCCGAATTCCACCACCTCATCGGGAGTCATCTCGATCACCTCGGTTTGCAGGGCGACGGCGGAGGGGCGTCTTTCATGTAATATCCGCTGTTCCATCTCGTTCTGCCACAGGGAAACCATGCCATCGACATAGCGATAGGTTCCCGATGGGCCGAACACGCGCATCGGCTTGTCGCGTCCCTGATGCCAGGACGAGATCACCAGCTGGAACAGGTCGACGATATGGTCGGAATGCATATGGGTCAGCAGCACGGCGTCGATCTCGCTTCCCTTGATTCCCGCCTGCGCCATCCGCTGCGTTACGCCGGAACCGCAATCGACCAGCAAGGTGGTGTTGCCGTGTCGCACGATTTGCGCCGGGCCATAGCGTTCCGCGTGGACGGCCGGGCAGCCGGTGCCGAGAAGGGTAAGTTCCATGGAATTCATTCCGCATCGTCTGTGGTTGTTGGAAGAGGTTATAGACTACGGAGGCACGGAGACACAGGGGGAGGGCCAAACAAAAAAAGAGGAGCCCGGAGGCCCCTCTTGTCAATCCGATTCCAGTCCCTGACCCTAATGATCCAGGAAGCTGCGCAGCTTGCGGCTGCGGCTGGGATGTTTCAGCTTTCTCAGTGCCTTGGCCTCGATCTGGCGGATACGTTCGCGCGTGACCGAGAACTGCTGGCCGACTTCCTCGAGCGTATGATCGGTATTCATGCCGATGCCGAACCGCATGCGCAGCACGCGTTCCTCGCGCGGGGTGAGGCTGGCCAGCACCCGCGTCGTGGTCTCGCGCAGGTTGGACTGGATCGCCGCATCCGCCGGCAGGATCGCATTCTTGTCCTCGATGAAATCGCCGAGATGGCTGTCCTCCTCGTCGCCGATGGGCGTTTCGAGGGAGATCGGCTCCTTGGCGATCTTCAGGACCTTGCGGACCTTTTCCAGCGGCATGTGCAGACGTTCGGCAAGCTCTTCCGGCCCCGGCTCGCGGCCGATCTCGTGCAGGAAGTTGCGCGAGGTGCGGATCAGCTTGTTGATCGTTTCGATCATATGCACCGGGATGCGGATGGTGCGCGCCTGGTCGGCGATCGAACGGGTGATCGCCTGGCGAATCCACCAGGTGGCGTAGGTCGAGAACTTGTAGCCGCGCCGGTATTCGAATTTATCGACCGCCTTCATCAGGCCGATATTGCCCTCCTGGATCAGGTCCAGGAACTGCAGGCCACGGTTGGTGTATTTCTTGGCGATCGAGATGACGAGGCGAAGGTTGGCTTCGACCATTTCCTTCTTGGCGCGCCCGGCCTCCTTCTCGCCTTCCTGCACCGTCGAGACGATGCGGCGGAATTCACCCA
>JAOUMF010000346.1 GCA_029881615.1 Alphaproteobacteria bacterium
AGGCCCAAAAGAAAAATCTGGAAGTACAAATTCCAGAAAGCTGGGCTGGCATAAGCCAAACGATGCAAGCTCTTCAGAAAGCCGAGGACAAGGCGCGTCAAACCTATCGCCGCAATGTCGACAGCGCCTATGCGCCCGTCGGAGAAATTGTCGCGATCATTGCCGCAACAGACGAACTGCAGGCTGTTCGTGCCCAGATTGAGGCAATGAAAGATATCGTCCAAACTGCGGAAATCCCCGAGGCCGAAGCCAGGTTCAAGGATATCGAAAAACTGGTCGGCCAAATCGAGGGCGCCCGCGATATCCGCTCCCTGCTTTCAAAAGCGCGCCGCGCAATCAAGGCAAAAACGCCGGATACGGAAAAATCGGTCGCATTTATCGACCAGGCGCTGGAGGCCCATGATGCGGAAATAAACTGGCGAGCCCAGGCAAAGGAACAGCTGTTACCCGGCCTGAACGCCTATGAAGCGGCGATCCGTGATACCATTGGTCTGCGTCAGCAATCGAGGCTTCCCACCGCACAGGTAAAGGAAATTGTCGGTTGTCTGTCGAAGCACAGGGATATCTCGTTGTATTTCTAATTTGACGCTTCATTAAACCGGCGCCCTGTCACCGCATAGAGACTGCGCGACAGGGCGCCGGCATTTGACCGGAAAACAAGGTCGATACCGCGGCCATCGCGCGGATTCTTATTCCAAAGCGGGTCTGATATTTGCGGCTATGCCGCGTGGCGCCATCGCCATGCCAGCCGGAAAACGGGGCTGGCCTGAAAACACCCGGCAAATTATACTGGCGTATAGTCGACCGGAGGTAACTTATCCGGCGGATCAAATCGCTTAATCAGATATAGCCAGGGCCATTTTGCAGCCGCAGAAAAAAGACCAAAAGGACAATGACGGGATTGACCAGGTCTTCAGGGAACAGGTCCGCCTGATCTATTCCGGCGTGTCATACGCAACGCTTGTGACATTGACGGTCGGTATCATCCTGATGCATGCCCACCGCCATACCGCTTCCATCCAACTGCTGACGGGATGGTCTTCATACATGCTGGCGGGGCTGGCGTTGCGTATTCTTCTGGTCTGGCGGTTCCATGCAACCAGGGCCATCGACGGAAATCGACTGGCAATCTGGCTCCGGCTCTATATAGCCGCAATCATGCTGCTTGGCGTCGGATGGGGCGCAACCGGCATATTGTTCATGCCGCCTGAATCGCCGCCACTTCAATTTCTGACCGCCTTTGTCCTGGCTGCGGTGGCTGTTGGCAGCATGACGATTCTCGCCGTGGTCTATTTTGCCTGCGCGGCCTTTCTGGTACTTGCGCTATTGCCGATTACCCTTGACGCCATTGTGGTGGGCGGCGAGTTCGGACCGCTGATGGCGATCATGTGCGGATTTTTGCTGGCCTTTGGCCTGCTGTTCAGCCGACGCCAGCATGACGTGATCCTGCGTTCGCTGCGGCTGGGTTTCGATAATGCCAATCTGGTCAATGACCTGACCACCGAAAAACGGCGCGCGGAAAGGCTTAACGCCAACCTTCGGCATCAGGAAGAAGTACTGGCGCGCGCCCAGCGCATCGCCGGTATCGGCAGCTGGGAATGGGACATCCTGGCCGATGAAATGCGTGGATCGGAAGAAGCCTATAACATCTTTGGCGTCGATCGCGACGTGCCGATGATTACCTTCAACCAGTTCATGGAACTGGTACATCCCGAGGACCGCGATAACGTCACCGACGCCATACGAGCCTCGATCGAACAATGCGAGCCATACAGCATAGAGCATCGCATCATTCGGGCCGATGGAGAGGAAAAGGTGCTTCTGGAACAGGGAGAACTGACTTTCGACGAACGCGGTGACCCGGTGGCGATGACCGGGGTGACCCACGACATCACCGACCGCTACAAGATGGAGGAAGACCTCCGCAATGTCAGTTTCGCGGCCGATGCGGCCAGCCGCGCGAAGTCGCAATTCCTGGCCAATATGAGCCACGAACTCCGCACCCCCCTGAACGCCATCATCGGCTATAGCGAGTTGCTGCGCGAAGAAGCCGAAGACCGCGGCGAAACATCGGAAATGGCCGACCTCGACCGCATCGGCGCGGCCGGGCGGCATCTGTTGTCCCTGGTCAACGAGGTGCTGGACCTGTCGAAAGTGGAAGCAGGCAAGACCGAACTGACCATCCAGGAGTTCGACGTGAAATCGCTGATCGACGAGATCGTCGACACGGTAACGCCGATGGCCGCCCGCAACGACAACAACCTGTCGGTCAATGTGGGCGACGAAATCGGCATGATGCGATCGGATCCGACGAAACTGCGCCAGGTGCTTCTGAATCTGCTGTCGAACGCCGCCAAGTTCACCGAGGCAGGCGATATCCGCCTGAGCGCCGTGCGCCAGGGCAGCAATCTGGGACCGGATAACCCGGGCAATATGGTCTTCACGGTGTCGGATACCGGACACGGCATTGCGCCAGATCAGATCGACGCGGCCTTCACCGCCTTCGAACAGACCGATTCCTCGCGCAATGGCACCCAGGGCGGCACCGGCCTGGGCCTGCCATTAAGCCGGCATTTCTGCGCCATGATGGGCGGCACGATCGCGCTGGAAAGCGAGCTCGGCAAGGGCAGCATTTTCACGGTGCGCCTGCCCGCCGAAATCGGCGGAGAAGCGCTGCCGGGACTGGCATAATCCGCGGGCGCTAATTAGGATGGCGGCCGGAGGTACCCATGGCGGGCATTAAAGACGTCGAAATTTTGAGTGGTGGAAGCGCGATACGCCTGACCTGGCATGACGGGCGGACGGCGCGGTTTCATGCGGTATGGCTGCGCGACAACGCGCCCGACCCAACGACCCGCGCGCCGGGCAACGGACAGCGGCTGATTACCATCCTCGATATTTCCGCCGATACGCACATCGCGGACGCGACGGCGACGGATGCGGGCTACCTGGCCGTTCGCTTCGCGCCGGAGAACCTGGAATGCGTATTCGCCGCCAACTGGCTGGCGGACCATGTCTACGATACGGCGCAACCGCGCACGCCTGGCTGGACAAATCCGGATATCGCCCGCTGGGGAGCGGAACTGGCCCCCCGCCTGCCGACCGTCGGTTTCGATGCGGCGCGGGCGGACCGGCTGGTGCTGGCCGGCTGGCTGGCCGGAATCCGGCGACACGGCGTCGCGACGATGACGGGCGTGCCGGCGGAGAGCGGCGCGTTGGTCCGCGTGGTCGATCTGTTTGGCTATGTGCGCGAGACCAATTACGGCCGCTGGTTCGACGTGCGGGCAGAGGTCAATCCGGTCAATCTGGCCTATACCGGCCTGGGCCTGCAAGCGCATACCGATAATCCCTATCGCGACCCCGTGCCGACGCTGCAATTGCTGCATTGCCTCGAAAATACCGTCGCCGGCGGGGAATCCATCGTCGTCGACGGATTTCGCGCCGCCGAAATACTCCGGCAGGAAGACCCCGACGGGTTCGACCTGCTGGCCGGCAACTGCGCGCGCTTCGAATATGCGGGTTCCGCCGATGTTCGGCTGACGGCACGCCGCCCGGCGATCGAACTGGCCCCCGACGGCGAGCTGATCGCCGTCCGGTTCAACAACCGCTCCGCCGCGGCCTTGACCGACATTTCCTTCGATGCAATGCCGGCCTATTATGCCGCTTATCGCCGCCTGGCCGAAATTATCGAGCGGCCGGCGTTGCGCGTGCGCTTCAAGCTGGCGCCTGGTGAGCTGTTCATCGTCGACAACACCCGCGTGCTGCATTCGCGCGTGGCGTTTTCGGGCAGCGGGCAGCGTTGGCTTCAGGGATGCTATGCTGACAAGGACGGGCTGCTGTCCACACTGGCCGTA
>JAOUMF010000347.1 GCA_029881615.1 Alphaproteobacteria bacterium
GTGCGGGCGAGCCTCGCGCGCCTTCCCCATCGTAAGCCCCATCGGCAGGTTCCGGCCGCGACCTGAATTGCGGGTCTTCGCGGAACATGCCGGCGAGCGCGTAGTTGCCGTCACGGATCCGCAGGCGTTCGCTTTCGGGGATCGGCTGGCTGTTCTCCGCGTCGAAAAAGCCTTCGCCCAGCACCTCGCCCAGAAAGCGCCCGTCGGACAGGCGGAATTCGGTATATTCCACCGGCAGCTTCACCGGCTTGCCGGTCCGGCGCCTGGTGCGCCCGGTGGCGGAGCGGTTGAAGTCGGGATTGTTGAAGCCGGGCTCGGGCATGACGGCGTCCTTTCGGTCAAATTATGGAAATGTTCGCGGTGGCGGGGTCGGGAGGCCAATCCGTCGGTCCCGCTGTCCGCCAAAGCCGTCGGCGTGAAAGGAATAAAAAAAACCCGCGCCGGAAATCCCGGGGCGGGCTGCTCTCGCTATTCATGCGAGTCTGAAGATTCTCACCTTATTCCCGTCCCCGGTCAAGAGACATTGTCCCCGCCGCCACAACAAACCTCCCTTGCCCGCGCCACGGCTTGTGCTACCATCGGGGGTGGATGCGTTAAGGGAGATGTTGCCTTGCCAAGGCCAGTTCAGTTCTATCTGTTCGCCACCGTTCTGCTGCTAGCGGGCTCAGCCATTTCGGTGCCCGCACACGCGGAAATGACCGAAGCCGACAAGCAAGGTATGAGCGCCTTCACCGCCTGCCTGGACGAGGCCGGTGGCGACGAGGCCGGCTGTATCGAAAAGCTCGGCCGATTCGCATGGTATCCCCGCGACGATGCCACTTGCAAGGCCGTCGGCGCGCGGGTGGACAGGATCATCGGGCTCGGCGGCGATCCGGTCTGGCGTGACCTGTTTCAGAACGAACGTTGCGCCCGCCTCGGCATGCCGCACGGTGCCGCCGGCCTGCCGATACAACCCGGTAGCGAAGCAGCGGGGGTATTCACTGCCTGCGAGGACAAATGGGGCTGGGGTATCTGTGTGGAAATGTTCGGCAGGCATGAATATTTCGAAGTTGATTCGAAAGACAGCTGTAAATCCAGCACCTATTTGTTCAACAAACCTAACGCAGATATCGAAATTAAATGGTGGCGAAGATTGTTGAAAAATGAACGCTGTTGGCGGCTTGGCGAAGCATATTTCGATACGTCTACTGTGCGACCACCGGGCCGTTGAAAAGGATTGCCCCTTACTGTGTAACGACTGGGAGAAGTCATTTGCGTGCCACTCTTGCGATTCTTGTTCTTATTTTTGGCGTCTTCGCAGGCACGTCCAGGGCCGCCGCAGGGCTCGAAGAATATTTTTTGGCCTGCCTGGATGATTACAACGGCGCCGAACTACCCTGCCTGGAAAAACTGGGCGGCATCGCATGGATGCCCTGGAACGACACGACCTGCGAGATCGTAGCCTCGCGGATTGAGGCAATTGTCGCTGCTGGTGGACTTGTGCGACATCCTGATCTGTTTCGCAACGAACGCTGCGCCCGGCTAAACCGGCCACATAACAAGGACGCGGCAGCAGCCGGTTCTCCAAAGTCGCCCGACCGGGCCTATGTCGAATGTTTTTTCAGCGACCGAATGGTCGGATTCGGGTCGTGCGAAGATATCGTAGGTGACCGCAAATGGCATCCCCTCACCCAGGACGACTGCCCGGCCGGATCCAAACTGACCGCCATGCAGCATAAGACCTTTCGGAATCGTTCCTGGCGTTCTCTGTTCTATAACGAGCGCTGTCGTCGGCTTGGGCAGGAATATTTCGTTCCGGATGAAAGCTATGACGGAGGGATTAATCTCGGACCCGAATGATAGAGGAAGCAGGCATCCGACCTAGCTAATCGTCCCTGCCCAACATTGTAAGGACAAGGTGCGCGACACCGTTCGACACAGTTGCCGCATTTATCTCGGCATCGCTGGCAAGCTCCAGTTTATTTGCTTCCTCCAGTCCCTTGTTTATGTTCTCGGTCAACGCCGCTTTCACCTCTTCAATTGCCCTCCCCTCGGCTAGCCCCTTGAAGGCTTCCCACAAAAGCCCATTCGCCATGCCGCCAGTGGCCACATTAAGTTTTTGCAGTATATTGGCGACCGGCAGGCCTTCGGCCAACCCCACGAAACCGGCAAACCCGAAAACTTCATAGGCTTCGTCAAGAGGCACGCCTCTTTCCAGTGCCGCGCGAAACTGCGTGGAGCTCTCGTCAATCATTCCCAGCATCGCTAATGTGGCGGGTAGGGGCACCCCAACAGCACCCAACGCAACAGAAATCGTTGTCTTGGTAGCGGCGTTCGCGAGCACATCCGGCAGAACATCCGTAAAGTAGTCACCCTCGAACCTCTTATTCAGTGGAGTATTCGTTTCAAGGATGTCACGCCATTCTTGCGACATCTGGTAGATTTCCGATGCTCTTGGATCAAGGTACGGGACATATTTTTTTCGAGATTGTTCTCGCAATTCTGGATATTTGAAATATTCCAAAATTATTGATCTCATTGTTCGGTCGCCAATGCGTTTCCAGACTGATCGCGGATCTTCTCCAGCGTCAATTCTGTCAAAATAACCCTTCCACGTTCTTGCATTGCGGGCTCGTTGCGTAGCCCACGCTTCCCCCGGTATAGCGCCAAACTCACCGATCGTGCGCAAAGAACGATTGCCCGCATGCCCCAATCGCCCAGGATCGTCCGCCCGCTCCGGCATTGCCTCGATGCTCACCATCTCTGGTTTGATCTCCTCCAGAAACTCGTCCCTGAGCCCCCGCAGATGTTTTATTTCACGGCGATATGCGTTCTTTAGTCTCAAGATTGCTGGATCGCGGTTCGGGTCAATCCCGCTTCTTGATGCGCTGGACAGCGCTTCGTCAAGCCGACGCTTGAATTCAGCGGCCTCCCGCGCCCGCGTTCCAATCACCGTCGCCTGATACCCGCCCCGCCCGGCCTGTTCGGCCAACGTCTTCGCCGCCACCTCGATCTCATTTGGCGGCAGGATGTTTCCAAATTTGTCTGTCAATTTCAGCGGTTGCGGAACAATGGACGGTCCGTAACCGCCCTGGCTGGCGCGAAGGTCAGTGGTAAGAGATGTCGACTGTTGATCGGGGATCGGCGCGAAGGCGCGGCCATGCTCGTCGGATTTGCCAAGTCGCCGCATTTCCACGAAGTCCTCGCCATCCTCGTCAAACTGGAAATATCGACCGTCCTCGACCTCGTAGATTTTTCCTTTTTCAAGATTTCTCGCATCTATCTGGCCGTCCCCGGTCATCGGGAGTTCGTGAGTCACCGCCGGACCACGCCCCTCTACCCGGAACATCATTTCCCTGCCGCCGACATTTTCCGGCGACAACATCTTGCGAAAGCTTTCCTCCTTTTCCCGCAAGGTTTTCCAAGCCTCCAGGTATTTGTCCTGCGCGGTATGGGCGGCCGGACTGTCAGGCGCCTCAAAATCCAGCCTCTTGAATTCGCCATATAGTTTGCGGGCGCCACGCGACGCGGCAGAGAGCGCATGCGCCGCCTTTTTCATCATGCGTTGCTCGGCAACTCTCTTACCGGATCGCCTTATCAACCCGTAAGTTTCAGTTAATATCTGGCCGGCCGGGCGCGGCCGACCCCGCTCGTCCAGAAGCTGAAGTGGCAATTGGTCGGGAATCGGTTCGTAAGAGCGACCCTCGGCGTTCGGCTTAAGCAGTTTACGCGCCTCGGCGAATTTTTTCCTGGCCGGATCGACCATGAACAGAACGCCATCCTTGGCCTTGTAGACAAACCCCGGCTGCACCAACGTCATGTCGATCGCGCCGCTTGAGGTCCGCGGCAGGTCGAGCGGCGTATCGCGCCGGGC
>JAOUMF010000348.1 GCA_029881615.1 Alphaproteobacteria bacterium
TGAGTGGGGCCGGCTGTCGCGCGGTATTGAACAGCGGGTGCGCGCGATCAATGCCTTCCTGCACGACATCTATCATCGCCAGGAAATCCTCAGGGCCGGGCGGATTCCCGTGGAGCTCATCGCCAATAACGACGCTTTTCTGCCCCAGATGATGGGCGTCTCGCCGCCGGGCAATGTCTACACCCATATCGTGGGAACCGACATCGTGCGCACAGGCGAGGACGAGTTCTTTGTTCTGGAAGACAATGCGCGCACCCCTTCCGGTGTTTCCTATATGCTGGAAAACCGGGAAACGATGCTGCACATGTTTCCCGAACTCTTTACGCAGGTTCGGGTCAGGTCGGTCAGCGATTATCCGCGAAACCTGCGTCGGTCGCTTGCCGCTTGCGCCCCGAGCACCTGTACCGGCAGGCCGGTCGTGGCGGAACTGACGCCGGGCATCCATAATTCGGCCTATTTCGAACATTCCTTTCTCGCCGACCAGATGGGCGTGGAACTGGTGGAAGGGCATGATTTGCAGGTGGTGGATGGACGCGTCGCGATGCGGACGACGCTCGGCTATACGCCGATTGACGTGCTCTATCGGCGTGTGGACGATGACTATCTCGATCCGCTGAACTTCAATCCGGATTCGTATCTCGGCGTACCCGGCATCATGGACGTGTATCGCGCCGGCGGTATCACGATCGCCAATGCCCCGGGCACGGGCATCGCCGACGATAAGGCGATCTATTCCTACATGCCCGAGATCGTAGAGTTCTATACCGGCGAGAAAGCCCTGCTCAAGAACGTGCCGACATGGCGCTGCGCGGAAGCGGACGACCTCGCCTATGTTCTCGATCACCTCACGGAACTGGTCGTCAAGGAAGTGCATGGCTCGGGCGGTTACGGCATGCTGGTCGGGCCCGCCGCCAGCAAAAAGGAACTGGCGGCGTTCAAGAGCAAACTGACGGCGAAGCCCGGCAACTACATCGCCCAGCCGACGCTGTCGCTTTCGACCGTGCCGATTCTCACCAAAAAGGGATTGTCGCCGCGTCACGTGGACTTGAGGCCCTTTGTCCTGGTGTCACCGGGCAAGATCGATATCACGCCCGGCGGGCTTACCCGTGTTGCCCTGAAGGAAGGGTCCCTGGTTGTCAATTCCAGCCAGGGCGGGGGCACCAAGGATACCTGGGTTCTGGAGGATTAACGGCGCATATGCTTGGAAAAACCGCAGGCGGCCTTTTCTGGATGTTCCGCAACCTCGAAAGAAGCGAAAATACCGCGCGCCTTCTCGAGGCTGGATTTCGCATGGCGCTGACTCGTTCGGCGACGGCGGAAGACGAGTGGGCATCCGTGGTTTCGGCCGTGGGCTGCAAATCGCAATATGCCGACCAGTATGCGCAATATAATGCAGAAAATATCATAGAATTCCTGCTGCGTGACAGTTCCAATCCCTCGAGTGTCGTATCGGTCGTAAAGGCCGCGCGCGATAATGCACGGATGGTGCGCACCGCCCTCACGCGCGAGGTGTGGGAAGCGACCAATGAATGCTGGATTACCCTCAAGGATTTGCTGTCGCGACCCATAAGCGAAAGGGAACTGCCGGAAGTGCTCGGCACGATCCGTCAGCAGAGCGGGCTCGTCCGTGGCGCGCTGCATGGCACGATGTTACGCAACGATATTTACGATTTCGCGCGTCTCGGCACATTTCTGGAGCGCGCCGATAACACGGCGCGCATTCTGGATGTCAAATATTACGTGCTGCTTCCCTCAGCTTCCTTTATCGGCTCTTCGCTCGATAACGTGCAGTGGGAAACTATCCTGCGATCGGTCTCGGCCCAACGTGCCTACCGATGGCTCAGTCAGGGCGACAGCAATCCCGTGTGGATCGCCGATTTTCTGATTCACGATCGGCGCCTGCCGCGTTCTCTCGCCTTTTGTTACGCCAAGATCGTCGGCAATCTCAATTATCTGGCGGACGACTACGACATGCGCCATCCTAGCCATGATCTGGCCGGCGTGACATTTCAGCAACTTAAGGAAAAACCGATCGAATCGATTTTTGAAACGGGACTTCACGAATTTCTTGTCGAATTCCTCCGCCGCAATTCCGAACTGGGCGTGCAGATCGAACAGGATTACCGTTTTTACGGATAGAAACATGCTGCTGAAAATTTCACATCTCACCAGATACCATTATGACGAGCCGGTGCATTATTCGCTTCAGCAGGTTCGGCTGACGCCGAAATCGCGCGCCGGCCAGTCGGTCGTCAGGTGGGAGACCACCATTGAAGGTGGCGTCAAGGAGCTTGAGTTCGAGGACCAGAACAATAACCACGTTATGCTGGTGAGCGTTAAGGATGGCCAGACCGAATTATCCATTCATTGCGCGGGTGAGGTCGAGACCACGGTCACCAACGGCATCGTCGGCGAGCATGGCGGATGTGCACCGCTTTGGTATTTTCGTAAACCCACGCCGCTTACCCAGCCTGGTGCCCATCTGAGAAAACTCGTCAAGGCGCTTGGCGATGCATTCGATGGCGATATTGAGCGCATGCATGCGTTATCGGGCGTTATTTCCAAAACGGTTGCTTACGAGGCAGGCAGGACGCATTCCGAAACAACGGCGGAGGATGCGCTGGGAAGCGGACACGGGGTTTGCCAGGACCACGCCCATATCTTCATCGCCGCTGCCCGGCTGATGGGGTATCCGGCGCGTTATGTCAGTGGGTACCTCATGATGGACGATCGGATCGAGCAGGACGCAAGTCACGCCTGGGCCGAGGTTTACATTCCGGGCGTCGGCTGGATCGGCTTTGACGTTTCAAACAATATTTCACCCGATGAGCGGTACGTCCGCATTGCCACGGGCCTTGACTACAAGGATGCGGCGCCTATTTCCGGCATGCGGTTTGGCGATAGCGCCGAATCGATGATTGTCTCGCTTCAGGTTCAGCAGTAGCATCGCCGCTCATTATCCCGGATCCGTAAATTATGACTTATTGCGTAGCCTTGCGCCTCAATCGAGGCCTGGTTTTTATGTCCGACACGCGCACCAACGCCGGCGTCGACAATATTGCGACTTTTCGCAAGATGTTTACCTGGACGGTTCCAGGCGAGCGCGTCATTACCTTGATGGCGGCGGGGAATCTCGCAACGACCCAGGCGGTCATCAGTCTTCTCGACGAACGCAGCAAGGCGCCGGCGGACCGCGCGCCATCAATTCTCGAAGCCCCGTCCATGTTCCAGGTCGCACAGATGGTCGGCGATATGGTGCGCGAAGTCATCCAGGCCAATGCCATGACCGGGCAACAGGCAGATTCCGCATTCAACGCCACATTAATTCTGGGGGGGCAGATTTCGACCGGCGATCCAAGGCTGTTCATGATCTATCCGGAAGGCAACTTCATCGAGGCTTCCGAGGACACGCCCTTTTTTCAGATAGGCGAGACCAAATATGGCCGCCCAATTCTCGTGCGGGCCTACCATGCCGATATGGAGTTTGAAGACGCCGTGAAGCTGCTCATGGTGTCGTTCGATTCGACGATCAAGGCCAATCTGTCCGTCGGATTGCCGCTCGATCTGCAAACCTATGAGGCTGACACCATGCGGGTCGGGCACGATCTGCGTATCGAAACGGACGATCCCTATTTTCAGTCCATTTCGGACGGCTGGGGTGAAGCCCTGAAACAGGCATTCAACTCACTGCCAGACTTTAAATTTTAGTGCGGCCTCCGGGTCGAATTCAAGTCGGCCTCCGGTTGTTGGCAGACCCTTTCCGCAAATTGTCCGGCTGGGTGGCCATCCGGTCGAACGCGTCGCCATAGGCACGGGGCAGCGGGTCGCCAAGCTGCTCTCGGCCT
>JAOUMF010000349.1 GCA_029881615.1 Alphaproteobacteria bacterium
ATTCGCGCCGTTCGGCGATGTGATCGAAACCCTGGGTGCCGGTCATTATCCGATCAACGAGGGCACGACGGAGCGTTTCCACGATCTGGCCGAGGTAGACGTTTCGGAAGCGGGCGGCCGGCCGCTGATCAATATATTTCGGGGGCAGCCGCGTGAATTGCCCTTGACCATCCGGCTGATGGAGCGCCATCCGCTGGGTAGCCAGGCCTTTATCCCCACCGGCGCGCATTTGTGGCTGACGGTGGTGGCGTCGGCGGGCGAACCTCCCGCGTCGTCGGACTTGCGGGCCTTTATTGCCGGTGCGGGGCAGGGAGTGAATTACCATCGCGGTGTCTGGCACCATCCGCTGATCGCGCTGGAGGCCGTGTCGGATTTTATCGTCGTCGATCGCGGCGGCGCGGGTGACAACTGCGATGAATATTATTTTCCCGAGGGCGAGGAAATACTGTTGTCTCTCTAAAACCCGGCCAAGGCCCAGTTGGTCATCGCCATGTTGAGGCCGATCGCCAGGGCGAAGATGCCGATCGTGGCCATGGTGGCTGTATGCAGCCAGCGGGCCCCGCGCGCCGCGGCGTTCAGCGGGAATGAGGCAACAAAGGACAGCGCCGCCATGCCCGCCATGGAACCCAATCCGAAGCAGGCGATATAGGCCAGCGCCATTATCGGCGAGTTGGCGGCGGCGACCAGCAGCACGAGTAGCGCGCCCGAACCCGCCGCGCCATGCATCAGTCCAACCGTCAATGCCTTGACCAGCCCGTGCCGAGGGTGGCGATGGTCGTGCGGGCTGTCCGCATGATCACGGTTCCGTTCGGCCTGATGGGAATGGGCATGGAGATGGGGCCTTCCGTCTTCATGGCGATGGGCATGAAAATGGATGCGCCGGCGATAGATGGACCACAGGACATTGAGCCCCAAGGCAGTTACCATGATGCCGACCGCGAACTCCAGTGACGCTTGAATGTTTTCCCCCAGCGTCAACCCCAGCAGCAGGACCGCGCCGCAGATGGTGAACAGCGCCAGAGTATGGCCGAGGCCCCACCAGGCGCCGCGCAGAAACAGGTTGCGCCGCGTGGACGGGCGGGCGCTCAGCGCGGCCACGGCCGCCAGATGATCGGCCTCCAGCGCATGCTGCATGCCGACCAGGGCGCCAAACGCCAATAGCGACCAGAGTTCCATGAATTAACCGTCCTTGCGCCGTCTCGCCGGGATATGCCGACCTGCTTGGAGACTGTATAGATCATGCCGGTTTGCTTCGCGAGGGGAATCGCCTCAGACCGGTTCTTGCCTGAACGCCCCCGCAACCTCGCGCACCGCGCTCATCAACATCCGCGCCGGGGCCGACAGGGCGGAATCGACCCGCGTCGTCAAACCCACGGGGCCTTGGGTGTCGGCGGCGTCTATCGGCAGGCGTGCCAGGGTTCCCGATTGCAGATCGTCCAGCATGACACCGTGATCCATGATCCAGATGGCATTGCTGGCCCGGGTAAAGGCCCGCCCGAAAGTGACCGAGATGGTCTCGATATATTCGTTCGGCAGGCCGACGCCATTGGCGATCAGGAAGCTTTCGGCGGCATGCCGGATGATCGATTCGCGAATCGGCAGGACCACCGGATATTCCATGATTCGGGCCAGTTCGAAGTTCTCTTCGTCCAGCAAGGGGTGTTCCGGGCGCACAGCAAAGGCCAGCGATTCGGAATAGAGATGTTCGAAGGACAGCCCCACCATCCGCGACGGTTCGGCCAGCCGACCGACCACGAAATCCAGCTCGCCCGCTTTCAATTGGCCCAACAGGTCGTGGTTGGGACCATCCATGATCCGAACGGCCGCGCCGATGCCCTGGGCGCGGCAGGCCAGGATGGCGCGCGGCATGATCACGGCCGCGGCATTGGGCAATACGCCCGCATTGACCTGGCCGCCGCCGCCTTCGCGCAACTGGGCCACGCCGTCCAACCCCTGTTGAAGCGACGCGATGCTCATGCCGGCATGGCGGTGGAAGATTTCACCGGAACGGGTTACCGTGGTGCCCTTGCGGTTCCGGTCGAACAGCCGGACGCCGAGTATATCCTCGAGCTCGCGGATCGTTTTCGAGACGGCAGGCTGGCTGATGGCCAGGGAATCAGCTGCCTTGACCAGGCTTTTCTGCCGTGCGACCTCAAGGAAACACTGCAGGTGCCGGTATTTGATACGACCGTCGATCATCGGATATGTATATCGGTTTGGTTATGCAAGTGTGCGAAACTATCATTTTACATAACCAAACTGCCAGACCATTCTTTCGTCGGGTAAGATAAGGGAGAAAACCATGAATGTGACCCGCGCAAACGGGGTCCAACTGCATTATTCGCTGGAGGGACCGGCGGACAAGCCCGTGATCGTTTTTTCCAATTCGCTGGGTACCGACTTCCGCGTCTGGGACCGGCTGGTCGCGCGGCTGGACGGGCGCTATCGCATGCTGCGCTATGACAAGCGCGGGCACGGTCTGTCGCAGGCGACACCCGCGCCCTATGCGATGGACGATCATGTGGGCGACCTGATCGGGCTGCTTGATCATCTGAAGCTGAACAGCGTGGTGGTTTGCGGGCTCTCGGTCGGCGGGCTGATCGCCCAGGGCCTGGCGGCGCGCCAGCCTGAACGCATGCGGGCGATGATCCTGATGGATACCGCGGCGAAGATCGGCACGGCCGACATGTGGAACGAGCGCATGGGGGCGATCGAACAGGGCGGCATCGAGGCGCTGGCCGACCCGATCATGGAGCGCTGGCTGTCAGCCGGTTTCCGCGCGGAGAAGCCGGAGGAAACGCTGCTCTGGCGCAACATGCTGACCCGCACTCCGCGGGACGGATATCTTGGCACCTGCGCGGCGATCCGCGATGTGGACCTGACGACAAGCACGAAAAATATCGTCATGCCGGTATTGGGCATCGGTGGTTCCGAGGACGGCTCGACCCCGCCGGATGTGGTGCGCGGCACCATCGACCTGATTGCCGGCGGGCGGTTTGAACTGGTGGAAGGCGCGGGGCATCTGCCTTGCGTTGAGGACCCGGACAAGGTCGCGTCGCTGATAACGGAATTCCTTAAGGAGAACGGCATTGTCTGACGATCGCTTCAAGGATGGCATGGTTGTGCGCCGGTCGGTGCTGGGCGACGCCCATGTGGACCGCGCGGAATCGAACAAAACCCCGTTCGACGAGGATTTCCAGCGCTATATCACCGAAAATGCCTGGGGCTCCGTCTGGACCCGCCCCGGCCTGGACAAGCCCACCCGCAGCTTGCTGACGCTGGCGCTGCTTGCCGCGCAGGGCCACTGGGGTGAATTCGCCATGCATATCCGCGCCACGCGTAATACCGGCGCCACCCCGGATGAGATTAAGGAAATGCTGTTCCACGTCGCCGTCTATGCCGGCGTGCCGGCCGCCAATCATGGCTTTGCCATTGCCAAGGAAACGTACAGGGAAATGGAAGAGCAGGACACTCAAGGAGAGAAAAAATGACCGCTCACGGACCTTTCAGCCCGCGCGATTGGGTCAGTCACCCGGCCTATGTGTCGCCCGAGTATAAATCGACCATTCTGCGCGGGCCGACCAAGCCGCTGATCCCGCTGAAACAGACATTGTCGGAATTGACCGGCCCTGTTTACGGCCATGAAAGCGTCGGGCCGCTGGATCACGATATGACCAAGAACGCGCGGGTCAATGGCGAGCCGCTGGGCGAGCGCATCGTCGTGGCTGGCCGGGTGCTGGACGAGGACGGCAGGCCGCTGCCCAACACCCTGCTGGAGGTCTGGCAGGCCAACGCCGCCGGCCGCTATATCCACAAGAACGACCAGCATGACGC
>JAOUMF010000350.1 GCA_029881615.1 Alphaproteobacteria bacterium
GGATTTACGCAATGCCGCCAAGTCATTACAGGCCGGCGGCGTGGGCTATTACCCGAAGAGCAACTTCATTCACGTCGATACGGGCCGCGTCCGTTTCTGGTAACAGTGGGCCCGGCATGCCGAAATCGTGCTCGCCAGGCGCTTGACGCACCATTCGCCATGCCGCCAGATGTTGCCATGGTCCAACTGAACTCCACCATCACCTGTCCCGAATGCGGACATGCCGCTTCCGAAACCATGCCCACCGACGCATGCCAGTTCTTTTACGAATGTGCGGGCTGTGGCGTGGTTTTACGCCCGCTCGCGGGCGATTGCTGCGTCTTTTGTTCGTACGGCACGGTACCCTGCCCGCCGATCCAGAAGGCCGGCCGCGGCGATGGCGACGCGGGATGCTGCGATTAAGCGTTGTACAGCGCGCCCCGCAATATGGCAGAATCCGCCATCCTTCCTTCCCGCATCCCCGACCGGACCCGCCCAATGAAACTGATCGTTATCCCAGTCACCGCCTTTCAACAGAACTGCTCGATCCTCTGGTGCGAGGAAACCATGAAGGGCGCCGTCATCGACCCCGGCGGCGAAATCGACAATATCCTTCAGGAGGCCGAGGCCCGGCATATCGAGATCGAAAAGATCCTGGTGACCCACGGCCATGCCGACCATTGCGGCGGCGTGGCGGCGTTGCGCGAACGGCTTGGCGTGCCGGTGGAAGGGCCGCATGAGGACGACCGCTTCTGGATCGACCGCGTGGCGGAGGATTCGGCGCAATACGGGCTGGAAGCGACCACCTCCTTCGAGCCCGACCGCTGGCTCCATGACGGCGACGAAGTCACGGTCGGCAATATTGCGTTGCAGGTAATCCACTGCCCCGGCCATACGCCGGGCCATGTGGTTTTCTTCTCGGCGGCCGAAAAGGTGGCGGTAGTGGGCGACGTACTGTTCGCGGGCTCCATCGGCCGCACCGACTTCCCGCGCGGCAACCACGCCGACCTGATCTCTTCGATCCGCAACAAGCTGTTCCCGCTGGGCGACGACATAGCCTTCCTGCCGGGACACGGCCCCGCCTCCAGTTTTGGCCGCGAACGCGAGGGAAACCCCTTCGTGGGAGACGGGGCGACCGGCGCGCCATAGCCGAAAAATCGATGCGCCGGCCTGAAACTGGCCGTTACGGGCACCACTATGGTATGCTGCCGTTCGCTGTATTGACGGAAAGCGGATTATTGCCCGATGAAACAATCACTGGCCAATATCGAACTGCTCGAAGGGCTATCCGCGGTTGATCTGGAAGCCTTGGCAAAACGTTGCCGCTGGCGCTCTTATCACGGGGACGAAATGGTTCTGGCGCATCTCGATGCCGGCACCGACGTGCTGTTCCTCACCGCCGGCCGGCTGCGAGTGTCGCTCTACTCGTCATCGGGCAAGGAAGTATCGTTCGAAGACATCGATGCCGGCAAGCATTTCGGCGAGATGGCGGCGATCGACGGCAGGGGACGATCGGCCAGCGTCTTCGCGCTGGAACCCTGCACCATTGCCTTTCTTTCCAGTCGGAATTTCATGGATTTGCTAGGCCAGCATTTCGTTATCGCCCAGCGCGTGATGACTGTGTTGTGCCGGCTGGTGCGCCGTCTCGACGAGCGCGTCTTTGAATTCAGCACACTGACCGTAAGCAACCGGATCCATGCGGAGTTGCTACGTCTGGCCGGCGGGAATACCGAAAAACAGACCGCGACAGTCAGCCCTGCGCCGCGCCACGCCGATATAGCCAGCCGGGTCAGCACCCACCGCGAGGCTGTAACGCGCGAGATGAATGTCCTGGCGCGGTCCGGCATCATCCGCAAGGAACGCGCGGCGCTTCACATCCTCGACCTGCCCCGACTGGCGCAGATGGTGCATGACGTCCTGGGACTCCAACCCGACGAAATCCCCTGAATCTGCCTCCCGCCCCCCCCCGGAACCACGCAAATTCCGCGGTTAGAACCCGGCGAAACTTATATTTCGCCGATCTTGTGGGAAATACCACAGCAAGACCATTCAAGCGCCGTCACTATCGATCCAACGGAACGGATGGCCAGAAAGCGATCAGTGTCGCGCCCCACACCCCGAAACGTGCGGGGATATCCAGCCCATCCATCCGTACAGGGTCGTTGGCAGTCGCCTGAGAGGGAATCAGCTGGACGACCTGCGAGCGACCGGCAAGTTTCAAGGCCGCCTGTCCAGGGGACCACGATCCGCGCAAGCGGGTTCACTCCCCTCCAGCCCACAGCCTTGACCTTGCCGGCAGTTGCCAAATAGCCCGGGCGATGGGTGGACTCGCCCGGGCCTTTTTTTGTTGGCCCAAAAGATAAAAGCCGGGCTCGTCTCCGGTCATCGGTCAGGTGCATGACCGCCAATCAGATCTTGTTTATTTTTCCAGTTCTCCGATGATCGTATTGGCCGCCCGCATGCGCTCGGAAAACATCCTGCAGAAATTATTCAGCAGCTTCATGCCGGCTTCCGGATAGTCGTTCTTGATCTTTTCGAATTCTTCCACCCCCAGCCGATAGCAAACAGTGTCAGCTTTGGCGATAACGCTGGCGGCCCTGGGTTTACTGTCCAGTATCGCCATTTCGCCAAAGACATTGCCTTCGCTCAAGGATTGAAGACGCTTGTCAACGCCGGCTTCCTTGAGGTGAATGGAGATGTCAACGCTGCCCCGCGAGATGTAATAAAGCGCATCGCCCCGGTCACCCTGGGAGAATACCGTTTCGCCGGCCTGATAGAACCGGCGGGTAGCAAGGCGGCGAAAAACAGCCACTTCCTGGCGGCTCAATCCCTGCAGGATCGGCGGCGTGCGCAGGTGGCGCATGGTGGCCGACAAATCCTCGCTCGTAAAATCGGCGATTACAAGATCTTCCAATGCGGCAAGCGCGCTATCGGTGTCCGGGTAGAATCGATTTCTGTCGACAGCGCCGAGACCGCCGGCCTGTTCAATCAATGCCCATAATTGCCGGGGCCGGTCTGCCTTTCGGCGTTCGGCCGCCACCGGCAGTTCCCTCCTGCGTCTTTCGACCGGAACATAGCTCACTGCCAGGCAGCCCCCGGCCTTGCGCAATCGCTGGCCGATTCTTTCCAGCGCCAGCCCGCCGGTACTGTCGATATCGGTGATACGCTTCATATCAAGCACGATATGAGTGACGCCACTTCGAACGAGTTCGCCAACGCGGCCTTCAAGAAAATCCGCGGAACCGAAGAAAATAGCGCCCTCCAGTTCCAGGACTGCGATGCGGTGGCCGCATTGCTGCAGCACCGCCTGGCGCCGCTCGTTCCAGACACTCCGCGCATGAAGGTCGGGTCCCCGGCCTTCGCGCCGAATAAGCGAGCGCTGCATATGCAGCACGAAGATGATCAGCGCGACAGCGATCCCGACCCCCACCGCCACGATCAGGTTGAAAACCAACGCCGACGCGATCACCAGCAAAACGATAAAGGCATCGTCCCACGAAGCCGAACCGCGGATGCGATCGCGCGAGAGAAGCCCCCTGAACAGCGCAAAGGACCAACGATCGAAAATCTGGAATCCCAGCACCAGCACCATCCCCGAAATGGCCGCGCGAGGGACATATTCGATCATCGGCGCCAACAGCAGCACCGCCGCCAGCATCATGACGCTGACGATATGGACCATCGTCCTGGTGCGGCCACCGGCGTCATAACCGGGTTTGGTGCGGATCATCCCACCGGCCCCTATTATGCCGCCCGCCAGGGCTGACATCATATTGCCAACGCCATGGGCAACCATCTCGCGGTTGGAATCCGAACGGCTCTCGGTCATATCGTCCAGCACCGAGACCGAGA
>JAOUMF010000351.1 GCA_029881615.1 Alphaproteobacteria bacterium
GGAACAGGTCGATGTAATCGTATGGTCCAAGCACCGCGAAGCTCGACAGCCACTCCACATCGGGGCATTTGGTTCGGATCTGGTCCATGACCTGCCGTTCCAGTTCCTCGAGTTTTCCGGGCGATTTCAGCGCGACATGCGACAGCCGCGTCAGCATGATGAAGGTAGACATGGCATATCCTCCATTTGACACCGATCATAGATGGCATTTGGCACAAATTGTCATTGACGCAGGTCAAGGATGGTCGATATCGTTTGCCGGACACCGTCGCGAGCGGATTTGCCGCCGATGCTGGCCTGAAAACGAACAGCAAATTTGTGCCTGCCTTGACTCCAGCATATGGGGTCCGCGGCTCGGTCCTTTCCTTCTTCTCATAGGGGACCGAATGCACTGGATACTTGCTATCGTCCCGTTTTTGGCGCTAGGGCCGCCAGCAGAAAAGGCCCTCTTGTCGCACTCTGCACGGTAGACCCGCCTGAAGGTTTGTTGGGCCGTGCCATGTGCCCGACGGCGCTGTCGGGAATTCTTGTGACCACGATCTATGTAATCGGGCTGCCAGTCAAAAAGAAACCGCGCTTCCTGGGTATGGGTCTGGATTCGGTTCTCATCCTGGCCGTATATCTTGCCAGTCTGCACGCCTTCTATTCGGTACGCTAACAGGGAATCGACACGGAACAGAACAGAACCCAACGTATCATGTCGATCGATCGTCAAGACGGAAAACATAATCCTTATCACGCGCTAGAGGTCGACGAGGTGCTTCGTCATCTCGAAGTAGATCGGCGGCGTGGACTGTCCGCGGGCGAAGTGGAGCGCAGGCGCGAACGCTGGGGTGAAAACCGCCTGGCCACGGAGGTCGGGGCCAGACCGCTGGCTATGCTGGCCAGGCAACTGGCCGATTTGATGATCATCGTCCTGATAATTGCCGCCGTGGTCGCGGGGCTGATCGGCGATACCGTGGATGCCATCGCCATTCTGATCATCGTGGTGCTCAATGCGATCGTTGGCTTTATCCAGGAATACCGGGCCGAACGCGCCCTGCAGGCCTTGCAGCAGTTGAAGGCGCCGCATGTCCAGATTATCCGGGAAGGGCAACATATGTTGGTCGCCGAGACGGAACTGGTGCCTGGCGACCTGGTGTTGCTGGAAACCGGGAATGTCGTGCCGGCCGACCTGCGGGTGATCGAAACGGCCGGTTTGACGGTGGATCAGGCAGCGCTGACCGGGGAATCGCTGGCCGTTGTCAAGGAGGCCGGCGGCCGTCTCGCGCCGGATACGCCGCTGAGCGAGCGGACGAATTTGGCGCATAAAGGTACACACGTCATCGGCGGTCGCGCCTGCTGCGTGGTCGTCGCAACCGGACCCGAAACCGAACTCGGCCGTATTGCCGAATTGATGCATAAGCGCAGGCGGCCGACAACACCGTTGCAGAAACGCCTGGCGAGATTCAGCCGCGGGCTTTCGGCGGCGGTCCTGATAATCTGTGCGCTGATCCTTGTGGTCGGTCTGCTGCGCGGCGAGCCGCTGCTGTTGATGTTCCTGACAGCGGTCAGTCTGGCCGTGGCAGCGATTCCCGAGGCTCTGCCCGCCGTGGTGACAATCGCGCTGGCGCTGGGGGCCAAGCGCATGGCCCGGCAGAATGCCTTGATCCGGCGGCTGCCGGCGGTGGAGACCCTAGGCTCGGTCACCATTATCTGCTGTGACAAGACCGGCACATTGACCGAGAACACGATGCGTGCCGAGCGCTTCCATACGCCTGTGGGCGATATGGAGGCACTGCCGCCGGTTGAGGAGGCCGACGCGGTCTGGCGGGCGCTGGGTCGGGCCATGACACTCAACAACGACGCCAGGATAGGTGCGGATGCTGGCGTGCAGGGTGATCCAACCGAAATGGCGATCCTTGAGGCGGCGGCGGGCGCCGGGTTTTCCCGCGCGGCATTCGAATCAGATTGGCCGCGTACTGTGGATATTCCGTTCGACGCCCGCCGCCGGCGCATGACCACCCTGCATCGGGCTGCGGCTGGCGGGCTGGCCGTCGTCAAGGGGGCGCCGGAATCCATTTTGCCGCTGTGTCGCGATCAACAGGCCGGCCAGGGCGTGGAGCCACTGGACCGGGACCATGTCCTCGCGAGAGCGGAGGAGATGGCCAGATCCGGTTACCGCGTAATAGCCTTTGCCGAGAGGACCCTGGACGCCTTGCCTGTGCGCGCCGAGGCCGACGACGTCGAACGCGACCTGACGTTCCTGGGGCTGGTGGCCCTGGCGGATCCGCCGCGCCCGCGGGCGAAGGAAGCGCTCGCATCCTGTGCTACCGCGGGCATAGAGGTGGCCATGATCACAGGCGACCACCCGGCCACGGCGAAGGCAGTCGCCGCACGCCTGGGCTTTGCCGTTGACGATGATGCGGTGCTGACGGGCCAGGAGTTCCACGCATTGTCAGAGGCCGAGCGCAGTCAGACCGTTTCCAATTGCCGGATCTATGCCAGGGTCTCGCCCGAGCAGAAATTTGACATCGTAACGGCCCTGCAGGGGCGCGGGCAGTTCGTTGCGATGACGGGAGACGGGGTGAATGATGCGCCGGCACTGAAACAGGCCGATATAGGCGTGGCAATGGGCCTGAAGGGAACCGACGTAGCGCGCGAGGCCGCGGACGCGGTGCTTCTCGATGATGACTTTGCGACTATTGTCGATGCGGTGCGCGAGGGGCGGCGAATCTACGACAACATTCGAAGGTTCATCAAATACACGATGACCAGCAACTCGGGTGAGATATGGACCATCCTCCTGGCTCCATTCCTCGGCCTGCCGCTGCCGCTTCTGCCAATCCAGATATTGTGGATAAATCTGGTGACCGATGGCTTGCCCGGGCTTGCCCTTGCCGGCGAGCCGGCGGAGCGCGACGTCATGAACCGGCCCCCTCGCCCGCCCAGAGAGAGCGTGTTCAGTCACGGGATGTGGCAGCATATGCTGTGGGTTGGTCTTTTGATCGGTGGCTTGTCCCTGGGTGCGCAGTTCTGGGCCTACCACAAGGGCTCCGAGAATTGGCAGACGGTCGTCTTCACCGTGCTGACGTTTTCCCAGCTGGTTCACGCCATGGCCATTCGGTCGGAGCGGGACTCGATCTTCATTATAGGGTGGCTGAGCAACTCGCCCCTCGTCGGCGCGGTCTTGCTGACCATAGGCCTGCAGTTGGCTGTCGTTTACCTGGACCCCCTGCAAGCGATATTCCATACGAGCGGTTTATCGCCCGACGAGTTGCTGGTTTCGCTCGGTTTGCCCTGGATAGTGCTGGTCGCGGTTGAAATCGAGAAGTGGCTTTTTCGTCGGGGGACCATTTATCAAGGCTCCTGACACTTTCCTGGTTCGCCGATCCCGGCCATGGGGGCGAAAGAATCAATTTGATTCAAATCAAGGACTTCCTGTCGGCAAAACTGTAAAGTTCGCAATCACTGCGAAAAGCCTGCCACAGGCAGATTGTTTTCCCGCCCGAAGGCGGATGCATTTTCGCAACCATCTCTAATAACATCGTTTTGGCGGTTAGGACTCCGGGACTCCACGCGCGGCAACGTCGCGATTTCACTTGGAGGAACTGCAATGTCTTACACGACAGAACTCTCGCATGAGACGCGGGACGACGATCGAACTTTATCTCCAACCAGACGAACATTTCTGAAAGCCGTTGCCGGCGCCGGCGCGGCGGTATCGCTGAGCAGCCAGCTCTCCTGGGCAAACGGGGAGATTGGTTATTGGGCGAAGGATCTTTCCGACGACAAGCTGAGGGAAATGTTCACCGGCATTCTCCGCATCCG
>JAOUMF010000352.1 GCA_029881615.1 Alphaproteobacteria bacterium
AACAATATTATCGGGTTGAAGCCGACGCGCGGCCAGTTGAGCTGCCGCGGCGTAGTGCCTGCCTGCCGGTCGCTGGATTGCATCTCGATTTTCGCGCTGACCGGAACCGACGCGGCGGCGGTTCTGGATGTTGCCGGGGCGTTCGATCCGGACGATGCATTTTCACGTGCCGCCCCAGAAGGGTTTTCCCCGATTCCCCGGGAATTCCCCGCAAGTTTCCGTTTCGGCGTGCCATGGCCGGAACAGTTGGAATTTTTCGGAAATGCCGCCGCGGCCGAACTTTTCAAAGAGGCGCAATGCCGCCTGGAAGGGTTGGGGGGACAAAAGATTCACATAGACTTCGAACCTTTCCAGGATACCGCCCGGTTGCTCTATGACGGTCCCTGGGTCGACGAACGCAGGGCCGCCGTTGGCGACTTCATCGCCGCGAACAAGGATGGCGTTCATCCGGTAACGCGCCAGATCATTCTGGACGGGAAAGACTATACCGCGGTCGATGCCTATCGGGCCTATTACCGGCTGCGGGAATTGAAGCGGCAGACCGAACCGGTCTGGGACAATATCGATATCCTTGTTACGCCGACCGCCGGCACCATCTACAGCATCGCTGAACTGGAGGCTGACCCTATCCGCCTGAACGCCAATCTTGGCTATTACACGAATTATATGAATCTGCTGGATCTGGCGGGTGTCGCCGCGCCGGCGGGTTTCTTGCCGAACGGTTTGCCGTTTGGCATCACCCTGGCCGGCCCGGCCTATGGCGAACAGCGACTGCTGGCGATCGCGGATGCGGTGCACCGCGCCACGGGCCTGCCCATGGGCGCGACAGGGTTGCCCCTGCCCGCCTCATGAATTTTAAAGAATCCTAGTCTTCATCCGGTTTCGGGATCGGCCGGATCTTTGCTTCAAGCCGCTCCAGATCTTCCATCCGGCGTCTCAGTTCCTCGGTAACCTCCTGCGCCTCGCGCATGTCGCTGACCACGCGTGGAGATACCATTACCAGCAGTTCGCTGCGGGTCAATGTATCGGTAGTGTAGCGGAACAGGGCGCCGAGGAAAGGAATTGCAGACAGGCCCGGGATGCCGACCTTGGTATTGCTCTTATTATCCTGGATCAGGCCGCCCAGCGCCACGGTCTGGCCGCTCTGTACGGCGGCGGTTGTCGTGATGATCCGCTTGCTGATAGTCGGGGTGAGGCTGCCGGCCGCTGAATCCTGGCTGACCTGACTGACTTCCTGCTCGATATCCAGGATGATCAGCCCACCTTCGTTGACGCGTGGCGTGACCTTCAGGATGACGCCGGTGTCTTTCAACTCGATCGAGCTGACGATTACAGGGTCGCCCGACGCATCGACGGAGGTCGATTGCTGGGTGGCAACGGGAACCTGCGCGCCAACCTGAAGCTGGGCTTCCTGATTGTTAAGAACCAGAATTTGCGGCGCCGATATAATGTTCACGTCGGTGACGCTGGACAACAAATCCACTACCGCCTTGGCATTGGTCGACGAAAATACATAGGACAGACCGGGGAAGGTGGATCCCACGGCCCCGCTCGTCAGGTCACTGAACGTCCCGCTATGTTTGCCGTCCGCGCTTTGCAGGAACCAACGCACGCCGTATTCCAGTCGGTCCGAGAGCGTGACATCGGCGATGGTGACTTCCACCAGCACTTCCAGCGGCCGGCGATCCAGTTGGTGCAACGCCCGCAGGACGGCGCGGTAGTCCGCATGGCTTCCCGATATCAGCAAGGCATTACGGCCCTCGTCGGCGACAATGCGAACTTCACGACCGGCGGCAAGAGTAATGGTGTCTGATAGCCCGGGACCGGACCGTACTGGCGGCGGGGTGAAATTTGTGGGCTGCGCCGATGTCTGTTGAGGCTGCTGCCCCGTCGCTCCGGTCGAGGTGGGTTCCGGCTGTGTCCGAGAACCGATCTCCACCGGCTCAAGACCCGGCGCAAGAGTTGGCGGCTGGCTGGCGGTTGTTGCGGAACTCGATTTGCCACCGAAAACCTGATTCAGCACATCGGCCAGTTCCGACGCCTTGCTGTTCTGCACGAAATAAATATACAGCTGCTGATCGGTGCCGGCCTGGGAACCCTGATCCAGCCGTTCGATCCAGCTGCGAACGCCATCAAGATAGCGGGGCTGCTTGGAGATCGCCAGCACGGCATTCATGCGCTCTATCGGCACCAGACGGACCACGCCCGCCAGGGCGCCGCCCTGGTCGGTGTCCAGAATTATCCGCAATTCCTCGATCAGAGTCTTTGGCGAGGCGGTCTCAAGGGGGAAAAGCCCGAATGACATTCCCGAGAGCCAGTTGACGTCGAAAACCCGCACGGCGTCCAGTAATGTTTGCATTTCAGGCTGTGAACCGGCCAGAACAAGAAGGTTGCGGCTTCTATCCACATGCAGCACGGCGCCTTCGCCGGCCAATGGCATCAGCAAGCCGCGCATGTCCTCGGCGCCGACATAATTTAACTGTACGATCTGCACGCCGTATCCCGTGCCACCCGCCCCGACCCGCACGGCACGGGGGCTGCGCGCCGCACCCTGAATGGATTGCACGCGATATAGCGCGCCGTCCAGAACCAGCGCGACACCGTGTAGCCGCAGGATGCTTTCCACCGCCGGCAATAATGCATCGCGAGACAGCGGGCGCTCGGTCTGTGCGGTGATCGCGCCCTGAACTTCCGGGGCGATAACGTAGTTCAGTCCCAGGATATCGCCCAGTGTCGCCTGTATGACCTGGCGTATATCGGCATCGGCAAAATCCAGGGTGATATCGCCGCCAGCGCCGACCTGGATGGTCGCCGGCGCATCGGACTTGCTTCGCGTGAAGCGGCCTGAACCGCGAAATATGCGATATTCAGGCTTCGCTGGCGCGCTCGCCGATGTATCGGCGGTGTCTGTCGCGGCTTCGCCTGCCGCGGCGCCGGTCGCGGGGGTATCCACATCGATTTCAGCTTGCGGTTCCCGGGGCGGGGGATCTTGTTTGATTCCCTCGGATTCGGCGAGGCGCACGCATCCGGAAATCAGCAGCAGCGCACACATCGCCGATGCAATCCACAGCCTTTCCGCCGATCCAGTTCTTGTAATCATCCACCCTCCGCAACGAAAACCGGCTCTTTTCCCGGAACCGTTGTCATGAAAATATTCTATCGGCCAGCTTCGTCGGCACATATAAGCGGTAAGTTAAAGAAAAATTCTACTAACAATAAAGGAAAAACAGCAAGAAATTAAGCCATAATGGTCAGAAATTCAGATTTCAGGCAAGAAGATTGCCGTTGCCGGGAAAAATCACCTTAAAGCAGTAAGAGGGGCGGCGGAACCGAGAGTCATATGCCCTGTCAGCGCTGAGAATTTCCAAATTTGGACCATGGCTGTTACGTGGCGCAAGCCAACCGCCGCCTATTGATAGAATTTGTTATCACTTGCTGCAACCGATAGAAAAAAAATTCTTTGTCGGCTTCAACAGTTCCGCTCTGCGGAACAGCGTTCGTGACATCGGAATGAATCCACATATAGTTCGAATTATCATACGCTCACGCGTCCGGTCAGTTGGCTAACAATGCCGCATTGGCGGGTTTTCAAGAAGGCGCCGGGCAACAGGGTAATCGAACGGGAGGAAACAAAAATGTCTATCCGAATTCTAAAATTTGCCCTCGCGGGGGTGGCGGCGCTGGCCGTTACATCAACGGCGCGGGCGGATTCCGTGGCAGACTTTTACAAGGGTAAGACTGTCGAGCTTCAAATCGGCTATAGCGTGGGCGGCGGCTATGACACCTATGCACGCCTGGTGGCACGCC
>JAOUMF010000353.1 GCA_029881615.1 Alphaproteobacteria bacterium
TTCCGGAAGCCAAGGTGAAACTGATTGCCGGCGCGCAGAAGGCCGTCAAGGAGTACGAGCAGCAATATCTCGACGGTCTGATCACCCAGGGCGAAAAATACAACAAGGTCATCGACGTCTGGTCGGATTGTACCGACAGGGTGGCCGACGAAATGATGAAGGTCATGCAGTCGCCCGGTCCCGAAGGGCAGTTGAACTCGGTCTATATCATGGCGCATTCGGGCGCTCGTGGTTCGGCGGCCCAGATCAAGCAGCTTGCCGGTATGCGCGGGCTGATGGCCAAGCCGTCGGGTGAGATCATTGAAACCCCGATCATCTCCAACTTTAAGGAGGGGCTGACGGTTCTCGAATACTTCAACTCGACCCATGGCGCCCGTAAGGGTCTTGCCGATACCGCGTTGAAGACCGCTAACTCCGGTTATCTGACCCGTCGCCTGGTCGATGTGGCGCAGGATTGCATCGTGGTCGAAGAAGATTGCGGCACCACCAAGGGTCTGTTGATGCGGGCCGTGGTCGAGGGCGGCAATGTGATCGAGGATTTGTCGGAACGCATTCTGGGCCGTTACGCTTCGGAAGATATCGTCGACCCGCTGTCGGGCGACGTTATCGTTGGCGCCGGTCAGTTGATCGACGAAGAAAAGGTCATCGAAGTCGAACGGGCCGGTCTGGACTCGGTCAAGATCCGGTCGGCGCTGACCTGCGAAACTCATCCCGGGATTTGCGGCAAGTGCTACGGCCGTGATCTGGCTCGCGGTACGAAGGTCAATATCGGCGAGGCGGTTGGTGTTATTGCCGCCCAGTCGATCGGCGAGCCTGGCACGCAGCTGACCATGCGTACCTTCCATATCGGCGGGGCCGCGCAGCGCGGGGCCGAGCAGTCCTCGGTCGAATCGACCCTCGACGGTGTCGTGACGATCGAAAACCGGAATGTGGTTATCGATTCAACCAAGACGCCGATTGTCATGGGCCGTAACTGCGAAGTTATCGTCAAGGACGATCAGGGTCGCGAACGTGCACGCCATCGTGTGCCTTACGGCGCACGCCTTCTCGCCGACGACGGCGCGAAGGTCGAACATGGCCAGCGTCTGGCTGAATGGGATCCCTATACCATTCCGATCATCACCGAGAAGGAAGGTATCTGCCATTACGTGGACCTGGTCGACGGGCTGTCGATGCGTGAGACGATGGACGAGGCGACCGGCATTTCCAGCAAGGTCGTGGTCGATTGGAAACAGCAGCCGCGCGGCGCCGATCTGAAGCCCCGCGTTACCTTGCGCGACAAGAAGAACGAGGTCATTACCCTGGCCAATGGGCTTGAAGCCCGCTACTTCATGTCGGTCGATGCCATTCTGTCGGTTGAAAATGGATCCGAGGTCAAGGCTGGCGACGTGCTGGCGCGTATTCCCCGTGAATCCGGCAAGACCAGGGATATCACCGGTGGTCTGCCGCGTGTTGCCGAACTCTTTGAGGCGCGCAAGCCCAAGGACTATGCGATCATCAGCGAAGGCGAGGGCCGGGTCGAGTTTGGCAAGGACTACAAGACCAAGCGGCGTATCGTCGTGGTCCCGACCGAGGAAGGCAAGGAACCTGTCGAGTATCTGATCCCCAAGGGCAAGCATATCAGCGTCCAGGAAGGCGATTATGTGCAGACCGGCGATCTTCTGATGGATGGTAATCCGGTTCCCCATGACATCCTTCATGTGCTGGGTGTCGAGGCGCTGGCCAACTATCTGGTCAAGGAGATTCAGGACGTCTATCGACTGCAGGGCGTTAAGATCAATGACAAGCATATCGAGGTGATCGTCCGCCAGATGCTGCAGAAGGTCGAGGTCGAGGATCCCGGCGATACCATTCTTCTGGCTGGCGAACAGGTCGATCGCGACGAATATGATTCGCTTAACGACCGGGCCCTGGCCGAAGGTGGACTGCCCGCGCGTGGGCGGCCTGTGCTGCAGGGCATTACCAAGGCATCGCTGCAGACCAAGTCGTTTATCTCGGCGGCCTCATTCCAGGAAACCACTCGTGTCCTTACCGAGGCCGCGGTTTCCGGACGGATGGATACGCTGGAAGGTCTCAAGGAGAACGTCATAGTGGGTCGCCTGATCCCCGCCGGTACAGGTGCGTCGGTCAGTCGGACGCGTTTGACGGCACTGGAACGGGATCGCGAAATCAGCGATGCCCGAGGAGACAGCGCCGCGCTTCCCGGCAATCCCGGGCAGGCGGATGCACCGGAAGGCGAGACCGAAAACGCGTAAGCTTATCTCGGGGGCGGAGCCTGTTTTAGCGCCGCCCCCGCGAAGCTTTGACGCAGCAACGGCATTCGGTGAAAAAAACCGAAATCTGCTGTTGACGATACCAAGGGGCGAGCATAGTATGCGCCCGCTTTCAGGGGGCTGGCCGTAGAGTCTGTCCGGGTTACCGGTCACGATCTAGACGCAGCGCCCAACGACCCTGGAAACCGACATAAGCTGGATGAGCCGGCTGCTCGCACGACCAACTACCGGAGGCGCGGTTAGCTCCTCGCGACCGGTGGTTTGTTGCATCGCCATAGTGGCGCATGTGGCTGGGGGCGTGCGGGATACTGAACTGAGGACGAAAAGAATGCCGACGATCAATCAATTGATCAGAAAGCCTCGCAAATCGCCGCCGACCCGTAACAAGGTACCGGCGCTCGAGGCCTGCCCGCAGAAGCGTGGCGTGTGCACCCGCGTCTATACAACGACGCCGAAGAAGCCGAACTCGGCGCTTCGCAAGGTCGCGCGTGTGCGCCTGACCAACGGTTTCGAGGTGACGAGCTACATTCCCGGTGAAGGCCATAACCTTCAGGAGCATTCCGTTGTGCTGCTTCGCGGCGGTCGTGTGAAGGATCTTCCCGGCGTCCGTTACCATATGATTCGCGGCACTCTGGATACCCAGGGTGTCAAGGACCGCCGTCAGCGCCGTTCGAAGTACGGCGCCAAGCGGCCGAAATAGGCCAGGGGGATCTGATATGTCGCGACGTCGCGCAGCAGAAAAACGTGAGATTCTCCCGGACGCCAAATTTGGCGACGTGGTGCTCAGCAAGTTCATGAACATCGTTATGGTGGACGGCAAGAAATCGGCCGCCGAACGAATCGTTTACGGTGCTTTCGACATGATCGAGAAGCGCGCCGGTAGCGATCCGGTAAAGCTGTTTCACGATGCGCTCGAGAATGTGAAGCCGCAGTTGGAAGTGCGGTCGCGCCGTGTTGGTGGCGCCACCTACCAGGTGCCGGTCGATGTGCGGCCGGCCCGTGCTCAGGCTCTGGCATTCCGCTGGTTGATCGCAATGGCGCGCAAGCGTTCCGAGAACACCATGGTCGAGCGTCTGTCGGGTGAGCTGATGGATGCCGCCAACAACCGCGGCGCCGCGGTGAAGAAGCGGGAAGATACGCATCGGATGGCTGATGCCAACCGCGCCTTCTCGCATTATCGCTGGTAAGAACGGACTCGACGAGAACAATCATGGCACGCACGACCCCCATCAATCTCTACCGCAATATCGGCATCATGGCCCATATTGACGCGGGCAAAACCACGACGACCGAGCGCGTCCTGTATTATACGGGGCGGTCGCACAAGATCGGCGAGGTGCATCACGGCAGTGCCACCATGGACTGGATGGAGCAGGAGCAGGAGCGGGGTATCACCATTACCTCGGCCGCGACCACTGCGTTCTGGAAGGGCTATCGCGTCAACATTATCGATACGCCTGGCCATGTGGACTTCACGATTGAGGTTGAACGTTCATTGCGCGTACTTGATGGCGCCGTGACGGTATTCGAC
>JAOUMF010000354.1 GCA_029881615.1 Alphaproteobacteria bacterium
GTTTCTGGCGTCGCCAAGGGCATTCAGATGGAGGAGGTTCTGGTGGCCGCCGGACTGACGCCGGACGAACTGGATTGTTGCGTCACTCTGGGCTATATGGCCGAGGATACCGGCAGCAACGCCATCGAAAGCGCCGTCTGGGTCCACACGAACAAGATCGCCTCGATCAGGCTGGTCACCTCCAGCTACCACATGCCACGCAGCCTTCTGGAGTTCCACGCGACGATCCCCGGCATGGAAGTTATTCCCCATCCGGTTTTCCCCGAGCATGTCATGGTCGAGGAATGGTGGGCACGGCCCGGAACGGCCAGCCTTGTTGTTGCCGAATATAACAAATATCTTCTCGCTGCCACGCGGCACTGGCTGCGCGGTATCGAAGGAAAGTAAGTATATGCAGTTTGCTCGTATCCTGTTGTTCAACATACTGTTTGTGGGTTTCACCGCGATACTCAGCCTGCTGGTGACGCCCGGGCTGTTTCTGCCCTACCGGGTGGCGATCTGGCTAAAACAGGTGTGGCTGTGGCTCGTTCTGGGTCTGGCGCGCCATATCATGGGCATCCGCACAGAAATTCGCGGTCGGGAAAACATCCCGGACGGTCCGGTGGTTTTCGCGGTCAAGCATCAATCCGCGTGGGACACGATGGCGTTGGGCGCGGCGCATCCCGATGGCGCTTTTGTCCTGAAACATGAACTTGTCAGGCTGCCGATCTGGGGATGGTATCTGCTGCGGCTGGGCATGATTCCCATCGATCGCGCCAAGGGCATGGTCTCCCTCATGAAGATTACCCGGGCCGCGGGCAAGCTGGTCGCACAGGGTCGATCGGTCCTGATCTTTCCCCAGGGCACGCGGACATTGCCGGGAACCAAACATCCCTACCTTCCGGGCGTGGCCTCGATCTATAAGGGCACGCGCGTGCCGGTGATCCCGGTTGCCCTGAATTCAGGCTTGTTCTGGCCGAAAAAGCTGATGAACAAATATCCGGGAACCATCACGATGGAGTATCTGGAGCCGATCCAGCCGGGACTGGATCGCGAGACCTTCATGGAAACGCTCGAAACGCGGATCGAAACGGCGACCGCGCGGCTGGAAGCCGAAGCGCTGGAACGATTCCCCTATTTGCCCAAGCCCGTGCCGGCCGACGCCGAAACCGAACAGGATTACGGATCGGTGGATACGGATTCCCCGGCCGTTTGACCCTGATTTCCGGAAGGTTTATGACTCCGGCGTGATTTATCAATGGCCCTAATGGTGTAAAACAAGCCGATGGTATCCAAGGTAAGCGCCATTGCCCAGCAGATCTGGGACATGAAATACCGGTTCAAGACACCGGATGGCACCCCGCTGGACCAAACCATTGAAGATAGCTGGCGGCGAATCGCCGGGGCGCTGGCCGAGGCCGAGCAGGATCCCGCCACCTGGTCCGAGCCCTTTTACGAGGCGCTCGAAGGCTTCAGATTCCTGCCGGCCGGTCGAATCCTGGCCGGCGCCGGCACCGGCCGCGACGTAACGCTGTTCAATTGCTTCGTCATGGGCGAAATCCCCGACGATATGAGCGGTATTTTCGAGCATCTGAAGGAAGCGGCGCTGACCCTGCAACGGGGTGGCGGCATCGGCTACGACTTCTCGACCCTGCGTCCCCGCGGCGCGCCGGTCCACGGTGTCGGCGCCGACGCTTCGGGACCGCTAAGCTTCATGGATGTCTGGGACGCCATGTGCCGGACCATCATGAGCGCGGGATACCGGCGCGGCGCGATGATGGCCACGCTGCGCTGCGACCATCCCGACATCCGCGAATTCGTGCGGGCCAAGGCGGAACCCGGCCGCCTGCGCATGTTCAATTTATCGGTTCTGGTGACCGACGATTTCATGACCGCCCTGCGCGAGAACGCCGACTGGCCGCTGGTATTCGGCGGCAAGACATTCTCAACCGTCCGCGCCCGCGAATTATGGGATGAAATCATGCAGGCGACCTATGATTACGCCGAACCCGGCGTGATTTTCATAGATCGCATAAATCACCTCAATAATCTGCGATATATCGAGGAAATATACAGTACAAATCCTTGCGGAGAGCAGCCGTTGCCGCCTTATGGCGCCTGCCTGCTGGGGTCGATCAATCTGGCGCGACTGGTGCGCGATCCCTTTACAGGCAAGGCGCGGCTGGACGTGGAGGCCATGGAGCGGTTGATCCCGACCGCGCTGCGCATGCTGGACAATGCCATCGACGTATCGCGCTTCCCGCTGGAAAAACAGCGCGAGGAGGCGATAAACAAGCGGCGCATCGGCCTGGGCGTTACCGGCCTGGGCGACGCGCTGATCATGTGCCGGGTGGCCTATGGCGACACCAGGGCCGTGAAGCTGACCGAGACCTGGATGGCGGCCTTCCGCAATGCGGCCTACCGCGCCTCCATCGATCTGGCGAAAGAGAAGGGTCCCTTCCCGCTATTCGACCGGGACAAATATCTGGCCGGCGCCACCATTGCCACGCTACCGGCCGATATTCGCGAGGCCATCGCCGAGCATGGCATCCGCAATGCGCTGGTAACCTCGATCGCGCCCACCGGCACGATTTCCCTGCTGGCCGACAATGTATCGTCGGGCATCGAGCCGGTTTTCAGCTATCGCTTCACCCGCGCCGTCTTGATGCCCGACGGCAGCCACCGCGACAGCGATGTCGTGGATTACGCGGCGGCTGCCTGGTGGGCAGAGCATGGCGAGGACGCCGAATTGCCGGATTATTTCGTCGATTCGCGCGGGCTGACGCCCGAAGCCCATATCGTCATGCAGGCGGCGGTGCAGAAATATATCGACAGCTCGATCTCCAAGACCGTGAACCTGCCCGACGACATCCCGTTCGAAAGCTTCAAGGACGTCTATCTGAAGGCCTACGAGATGGGCTGCAAGGGCTGCACGACCTATCGCCCCAACCTGGTCACCGGCGCGGTGCTGACCGCCGATGAAAAGGGCCAGAAGCCCGTGGCGGTAGAAGCAGACGAACATGAATCCGCGTCCGACATCGTCTATATGACACAGCCGCTGGAACGGCCGGAAGCGCTGGTCGGCAAGACCTACAAGCTGCGCTGGCCGGAAAGCGACCACGCCTTCTATCTGACCGTGAACGACATCATCCAGGATGGGCGGCGCCGGCCTTTCGAGGTCTTCATCAATTCCGCCAATCTGGAGCATTACGCCTGGACGGTGGCGCTGACCCGGATGATCAGCGCGGTGTTCCGGCGCGGCGGCGACGTGACCTTCGTGGTGCGCGAGCTGAAGAGCATTTTCGATCCGCGCGGCGGTTACTGGATGGAAGGGCGGTACGTGCCCTCGCTACTGGCCGCGCTGGGCGAGGTGATGGAACAGCATATGATCGATATAGGCTTCATCGCCACCCCGGAATCGAAGGGCGGCAAGCCCCTGCGCGAGGCGGTGGGCGAGACGCCCGCCAAATTCTGCCCGAAATGCAGCCAGCCGGGACTGGTACGGCAAGAGGGCTGCGACCTCTGCCTGTCCTGCGGCTATTCCAAATGCAGTTGAACAAGAACCGGCAGCAGCATTGTCCCCGCTGCAAGGCGCCACTGAAGGGCTATGTGGATGAATGTCCGTCCTGCGGGATGGACAAGCCGCTGCCGCTGCCCTGGTATTTCTATGCAATCATGGTGGCGATCCTGATTGCCTCGGCCTGGATTTTCATCGACCTGGAAGCCATCGCGCGCGCTCTTCTGGGCGCCCGCGAGGGCTTTCGCCAATTGTGACCCTGATATGAGCC
>JAOUMF010000355.1 GCA_029881615.1 Alphaproteobacteria bacterium
GGTCAACTCGCTATCGCATTACACCGACTGGACGATCGGACATGTGCATTCCGGTGCGTTGGGCTGGGTTGCCTTCGTCACTTTCGGGGCGGTGTATTTCCTGGTGCCCAAGCTGTGGAAACGCGAGCGCCTTTACAGTCTTCGCCTGGTCAACACCCATTTCTGGATCGCGACCATCGGCATCGTCTTCTACATCACCTCGATGTGGGTGTCCGGCATTATGCAGGGCCTGATGTGGCGTACCTATAACGCGCTCGGCTTCCTGGAATATTCCTTCGTGGAAACCGTCGAGGCGATGCATCCCTACTATCTGATCCGAGCGTTGGGCGGGGTTCTGTTCCTGATTGGCGCGCTGATTATGGTCTACAATCTGTGGCAAACGACGAAGGGCAAGCTGCGCGACGAACAGCCCTTCGGCGTTCCGCGGGCCTGACGGGAGGGACGAATAATGTTCATCAAACATTCGACAATCGAGAAAAAACCGCTCCTCCTGCTGGTGCTGATCATCCTCACCATTTCCATCGGTGGGCTGGTCGAAATCGTGCCACTTTACACGGTCGAGACTACCATCGAACGGGTAGAGGGCGTGCGCCCCTATACCCCGCTGGAGCAGATGGGCCGCAACATCTATGTCCGTGAGGGCTGCTATCTATGTCATAGCCAGATGATCCGCCCCTTCCGGGACGAGGTGGAACGCTATGGACATTACAGCCTGGCAGCGGAAAGCATGTACGACCACCCCTTCCAGTGGGGTTCGAAACGAACCGGGCCCGATCTGGCGCGGGTGGGCGGCAAATATTCCAACGAATGGCATGTCGCGCACATCATGGATCCCCGTGCGGTGGTGCCGGAATCGATTATGCCGAGCTATCCCTTCATGACCCGCGAACTTGGTATCGAGGATATCCAGGCCCATCTTGAAACCTTGCGCATGGTCGGCGTGCCCTACGACGACGAGATGATCGCCAACGCGGCGGCCGATCTGGCGGCGCAAGCCGACCCGGAAGCCGACCATGACGGTCTTCTGGCCCGCTATCCCAAGGCAGTCGTCGGCAATATCGATGGCGATCCCGCGCGGGTGACCGAACTGGATGCTCTCGTCGCTTATCTGCAGATGCTGGGTACTCTGGTCGATTTTGCCGATGTCGATCCGTCCAGTCTGGAGCAATAGGAGGGTAGTATGGCCATATTGATGGAACTATCCGACATCGCCCGTGCCTGGTGGGGCCTGTGGTTGATGATCCTGTTCATTGGAATCGTTGGCTGGGCCATATGGCCGTCACGCCAGCGGAGCGAGGACATGCGCGACGCCGCCATGATCCCGTTCCGTGACGATGACGACCCCGCCACCAACATCGAGACCCGTTAAGGAGAGTATGCAATGGCTGCAGAAACGGAAAAGGACCCCGTCACCGGGACCGAGACCACGGGTCACGAGTGGGACGGTATCAAGGAACTGAACACCCCCTTGCCCAGATGGTGGATCATCATCTTCTGGCTGACCGTAATCTGGTCCGGTCTTTACTACATCGTCTATCCGACATTCCCCGGCTGGAAAGGCATCTGGGATTATACCGCCCGCAAGGACGTGTCGGTGGAAATGAAGGAAGTTCAGGCTGGCCGGGCCGAATGGCTGAACAAGCTGGCTGCCGCTTCGATCGAAGATATCGGCAAGGACGGCGAGCTACTGGCCTTTGCAATGGCCGGTGGCCGTGCCGCCTTTGCGGACAACTGCGCACCCTGCCATGGGTCAGGGGGCGCCGGCGGACCGGGTTATCCGAACCTGCTCGACGACGACTGGATCTGGGGCGGCACGCTGGAAAATATCCAGACCACCGTGACCCACGGCATTCGCTGGGCGCAGGACGACGATACGCGCATGTCGGATATGCCGCGTTTCGGCGTTGACGAGATGCTGGACAAATCCCAAATCAGCGCGGTTGCGGACCATGTACTTTCGCTATCGAGCGGCGGCGCGGCCGAAGGCGAGGGCGCGGAAATCTTCGCCGAAAACTGTGCGGCCTGCCACGGCGAGTCGGGCCAGGGCAACGCCGAACTGGGGGCCCCGCGGTTGAGCGATGCAATCTGGCTGTATGGTGGCGACAAGGCCGCCATCGTCGAGACAATCACCAAGGCCAGGCGCGGTGTAATGCCATCCTGGGGCGGCCGTCTCGACGAAGTGACCATCAAGCAGCTTGCGGTCTATGTGCATTCGCTGGGTGGCGGTCAGTAGTAAATGGCCGATGAGCCGATGAACGCTCTTCCACCTTCACGGGGCGGTAAAAACCAGGCCGCGAATGCGGCAGGTTCGGACAATCAATCGCTTTATGCCGATCGAGTCCGGATTTACCCGCAGAAGGTGGAAGGGGCGTTCCGGCGCTTCAAATGGACGGCGCTCATTGTTCTGCTGGCCATTTATTATCTGGCACCCTGGTTACGCTGGGACCGCGGGCCGGGGGCGCCGGACCAGGCCCTGCTGATCGACATGCCGGCCCGGCGCGCCTATTTCTTCTTCATCGAGATCTGGCCGCAGGAAATTTATTACCTGACCGGACTGCTGGTGCTGGGAGCGGTCGGCCTGTTTCTTGTAACTTCGCTGTTCGGGCGCGTCTGGTGCGCCTACAGTTGCCCGCAGACCGTATGGACCGATCTGTTCATGTGGGTGGAGCGGATGGTCGAGGGCGACCGCAACGCCCGCATGCGGCTGGACAAGGGACGCTGGACTGCCGAACGCATCATCAAAAAGATTACCAAACACGCCATCTGGTTCGCGATTGCGTTGCTGACCGGCGGCGCCTGGGTAATGTATTTTACCGACGCGCCGACGCTGGTGGTCAATCTTCTGAACTTCCAGGTAAGCGGCGCCGTCACGTTCTTTATCCTGATGTTCACGGCGACCACCTATCTGCTGGCCGGGATCGCCCGTGAACAACTATGTATCTACATGTGCCCCTGGCCGCGGTTCCAGGCCGCGATGTTCGATGAAGATACGCTGACCGTTACCTATGAGGATTGGCGCGGTGAACCCCGGGGCAAACACAAGACCGGCGACAGCTGGGAAAATCGCGGCCATTGCGTGGATTGTTTGCAATGCGTGAATGTCTGCCCCACCGGCATCGACATACGCGATGGCAGCCAGCTTGAATGTATCGGCTGTGGCCTGTGTATCGACGCCTGCAACCGCATCATGACGCGTCTGGATCTGCCCAGGGGACTTATTCGCCTCGATACCGTCAGTAACCAGGTGGCGCGAGCCGAGGGCAAGTCGGCGCCTTTCCGGCTACTGCGGCCACGTACGATTGTCTATACGGGGCTTCTGGCGCTGGTCGCCGCGGTAATGCTGTTTGGCCTGACCACCCGATCCACTCTGGAAGTCAGCCTGCTGCGCGACCGCAACCCATTGTTCGTGACCCTGTCCGACGGGACCATCCGCAACGGTTACACCTTCAAGATCATCAATAGGGCTCGCGCCAACCGTGAATTCATACTGACCCTGGACGGTATCGAAGGGGCAACGCTTGCCGTGCTGGGCGGGTCGTCCGGCTCACGCGCCGCGGTATTTTCGACCAAACCCGACCAAGTGGAAACTTTCCGCGTTTTCGTTACCGCGCCACGCCAGGCACTGGCCGGCGAGTCGACCGACCTTAGTTTCGTACTGAAGGAAGACGCCATGGAAAACGGCGAGGACGTCGTTCAAGGCACGGTATTCCTGGGCCCCAAGCAATGAACGGCCGCCGCGAAGACGTAGAATCGCCAAAGC
>JAOUMF010000356.1 GCA_029881615.1 Alphaproteobacteria bacterium
CCAGGAACGCCGTGACTCCCGATCCTTTGATGGGTTGGTGCGGGTCGGCTGATACTGGGCGCCAGATTCGGCTGCGTTTCGCAACGGCGGAGGAGGCGGTTGCCTATGCGGAACGGCACGGGCACGCTTATAGCGTAGCCGTTCCAAAGGAGCGGAAATTTCGTCCCAAGAACTATTCCGAGAATTTCTCTACCAACCGCAGACAGCCCTGGACTCACTGAAGTCCCTTACTCGGCCCCGTAGCTCAACCGGATAGAGCAGCGGACTTCTAATCCGCAGGTTGCAAGTTCGAGTCTTGCCGGGGTCGCCAGTTGCTCAATCAGCCCAGATTGCCAACTACGGTATGGCATATACGCTATACTTTCGTGCGAAACTTTGCCTATAATGCCCTTACCATTTTGTGGATATTTGGTGCGGTAATCGGCTATTTGGGATGGCCGCAAGGGTAGAAGTAACAATAGTTTGTGGAATCAGGGGAGTGGTTGAAAAGCATAAATTTGCCGTAGCGCAAAGTGCGGCGGTGTTGGCCGACCTTGAGTGGGAGCGGCAATGCGGCAATCTTGCGCGGCTTGCATCCGACTGGTTATGGGAAATGGATGCGGATCTGCGGATCACTTACTTGTCGCCTCGATCGCGCTGGATCATGGATGTCGATCCGGCCTTTTTTATTGGCAAACGGCGTAAAGATTATGTGGGCTCCGAGACCAACAGCGCGATGCTGCAGGGGCATATGTCGGATTTGCGCGGACGAAAGCCGATCCGTGAATTTATATATGATGTCCAGACGCCCTCGGGCCAACGTTATGTAAGAATCGATGGCGATCCGCTGTTCGATGCGGATGGCAATTTTTTGGGATACCGGGGGATCGGCACCCAGGTGACGGCGCAGGTTCGCGCCGAGCGAAACGCCAGTACCAGCTATCAGCAGCTTGTCGATGCGGTGGAAAGCCTTCCCGTCGGTCTCGCCCAATATGACCGCGACGACAAGCTGCTGTTTTGGAATGGCTCATATACGCGTCTTTATCCCTGGTTGGCGCCCATACTCGATTATGGTGTTTCCTTCGATCGGGTGATCCGGCATCTCGCCGATGCGGGGGCCTTCAGCGCCGTCATTGAGGAACCAGATGCATGGGTCGAACGCAACATGGCGGTCCGGAGATCGGGCCGCACACCTTTCGAGGTGGGGTTGAGCGACGGCCGGTGGACACGGGTATCCTATCATCGCACAAAGAGTGGCGGCACCATCAGCATTCACAGCGATATTACCCGGCTAAAGCAGGAAGAGGACGCTCTTCGGCAATCCGAGCAGCGTTTTTCCAGGGTATTCCAGTTCAGTCCAGGTACCACCGCCATTGCGGAAATCGGTGATGGCACGCTGATTGACGTGAACGAGAAATGGCAGCAAACATTTGGCTGGTCGCGCGAGGAAGCGATTGGCAAGAGCGTACTGGAACTTGGTATTTGGCATGATTCGTCGGACAGAATCCGTTTCCTCGAATTGCTGCGGACACAGGGTCAGGTAAGAAACTTCGAGGCGCGGCAATGCGACCGCCACGGCAATGTCCGCGATATGCTTGTTTCCGGTGAAACGGTGCCGCTGGACGGAATACCGCGCCTGTTGATAACCGGCCACGATATTACCGACCGCAAAAGAGCCGAGCAGAAATTGCGCGATAGCGAGGCCAAGCTGTCTGGTATCCTGCGAATATCGCCGGAAGCCGTGATCGTGACCGATGGCGATTTGCGCATTACGCTGTTCAATGAAGGCGCCGAGCGGATATTTGGTTACTTGGCCGCCGAAGTCGTTGGAAAATCCATCGATATACTGATACCGCCGGATGTTCGGGAAATTCACCGGGAACATGTGAAAGCATTTCGGGAATCGTCTGAATCCAGCCGTTTCATGAATTCCCGACAGGAAATTCGCGCGTTGACCAAGGGGGGCACGACGTTCCCTGCTGAAGCCTCGATTTCCAAATTGGAACTCCAGGGCGAGATGGTGTTTACAATTCTGTTGCATGACATCACAGAGCGCAAACAGGCGCAGCAATTGCTGATGGCCGCGAGGGACGACGCGGAACTGGCCAGTCGTGCCAAATCAGAATTTCTGGCCAATATGAGCCATGAACTGCGTACGCCGCTCAATGCCATTCTGGGTTTTTCAGAGGTAATCCGAAGCCAGGTTCTGGGGCCGGTCGGGGTTGAAAAATATGTCGAATACGCCGACGATGTTCACAAGAGCGGAGAGCATCTGCTGGATATTATTAGTGATATTCTAGACGTTGCGAGGATTGACGCGGGCCATATCGTTCTGGACGAAGATAAGGTTTCGATCGCGCAGTTGATCAAATCCTCTCTCGCATTCATTCGGGAGAGGGCCAAGGCGGGCGGTCTGACCGTAACGGTCAAATTGCCGCCGAAGTTGCCGCATATTCGTTGCGATCGCCGCAAGCTGAAGCAGGTCATCATCAACCTGCTTTCGAACGCAGTAAAATTTACCCGGCGGGACGGCGAGATTTCATTGGCGGCGCGGATTGACGAACAAACAGGCGATGCGGTCATCGAAGTTCGTGACAACGGCATAGGAATGGCTCTCACCGACATCCCCCGCGTGATGGAACCCTTTACCCAGATCGGCAGTTCGATGACGCGCCAGCATGAGGGCACGGGGCTGGGTTTGCCGCTGGTCAAGAAGCTGACGGAGTTGCACGGCGGGTCGATCGAGATGGAATCGGAACCCGGCGTGGGGACAGTTGTCCGGGTTCGATTGCCCGCCACCCGGGTAATCAGGTAGAGCGGTCGGGGTGGATTCCGCGGTAATGGATCGGCTACGGGAGACGTTCAGCACTCCACCAGATTGACCGCAAGGCCACCCTGCGAGGTTTCCTTGTATTTGGCCTGCATATCCTTGCCGGTCTGGTGCATTGTTTCGATAACCTTGTCCAGCGATACGAAATGCGTGCCGTCGCCTTTCAGGGCCAGTCGCGCAGCGTTAATAGCTTTCACGGCCCCCATCGTATTGCGCTCGATGCAGGGAATCTGCACCAATCCCCCGATCGGGTCGCAGGTCAGCCCCAGATTATGCTCCATGCCGATCTCGGCTGCATTCTCTATCTGTTCGTTGGTTCCGCCCATCGCAGCAGTCAGGCCGGCGGCCGCCATCGAACAGGCGACCCCCACCTCGCCCTGGCAACCTACTTCCGCCGCGGATATGGAAGCGTTTGTCTTGTATAGCATGCCAATCGCCGCCGCCGTGGTCAGGATGGTGAATATCCCGTCCTCGTTGGCGCCCGACACGCAACGGTCGTAATAGGCGATGACTGCCGGTATTACCCCCGCCGCGCCGTTGGTCGGCGCGGTTACGACACGTCCGCCGGCCGCATTCTCCTCGTTGACTGCCAGCGCATAGAGGTTGACCCAATCCAGTACCGCCAGATGATCCTTCAGGGACATTTCCGGGCGTTCGGTCATTTCCCGATACAACGTGCTGGCGCGCCGCTTGACATCCAACCCGCCCGGCAGAACCCCGCCTTGCTGACATCCACGCCGGATCGACGATTCCATCGCACCCCAGATATCGCGGAGCCCGTTGTAGATTTCATCTTCCCCGCGCCAGGCCAGTTCGTTCTCGGTCACGATGCTGGCGATCGACAGGCCGGTTTTGCGCCCGATCTCAAGGAGTTCGGCGGCCGAGTTGAAAGGATGTTTTACCTGGATATTGCGTCCGGCCTCACTATCTTCG
>JAOUMF010000009.1 GCA_029881615.1 Alphaproteobacteria bacterium
AATACCAGGGGCGCGCCGGATCTGGCGCGCCCCCGTTTGTTTACCAGATCGATATGGCGGTCAGGCGGCTTGCTTGCCCGGCAGCGCTTTTTTCGACTCGGACTTGCCGATCGCAATGGTGCGGGGCTTTTTGGCCTCGGGAACATTGCGGATCAGTTCGATGTGCAGCATGCCGTTTTCAACATGCGCGCCGCTGACCTCGATATAATCGGCGAGGCTGAAGCGGAGTTCGAAGGCGCGCCGCGCGATGCCGCGATGAAGGTAGTTGATTTCCTGGCCCTCGGCCTGTTCGGGCGAGCTCTTGATGGTCAATTGGCCGTCATGAACCTTGACCTCAAGTTCATCTTCGCTGAAGCCGGCCACCGCCACGGCGATTTCATACTGGTCCTCTCCGGTCCTGGCGATGTTGTAAGGTGGATAGGACGGGGCTTCATCGGCGCCGGCGACGCTATCAAGAAGCCTCAGCATCCGGTCGAAACCGACAGTCGAACGAGCGAAGGGGGAAAAATCAAAAGACGTACGCATGGTTTCATTCTCCTTTTCAAAAGCGAGAGTGGTTCATCGGTCCGCCAAACTGGCCGAACCTGCCGGAATGTCCGGCTTTTTCCTGTTCCGACCCGGATTCTGGCGTCGGAACACCGTTGTAGATAGGTAATGATCCTTTTGATTCAAGGGGCAGTATAGTTAATGGCCCGTAAATTTGCGAAACACGAAAAAATGAGCTATATTAATGACTTAATGGCAAGCCGAGGGGTGGAAAAATGATCGGCAGGAGAACTGGACATGAATGACGATATGCAGTTGAAGAGCAACAATTCCGCGGATGCGACAATGTATTTCCGGGGAACCTATGACGAAGCATTCGACCTGCTTGTCGAAGCGCGAAATTATGTCAGGAACGATGTCCTGGCCTTCAAATATGCCGACAATCCGCCTGATCCCGTGGCGATGACGCAGGAAACCTTGCGGCTGACCTCGCGTATCACGCAGGTCATGGCCTGGGTGATGGCCGAACGGGCCATGCATGAAGGGGAAATTGGCGAGGAAGAGTTCGTCAAGGACAAGTACCGGCTGGAAGGTCAGGCGGTTTGCCTGAAACGCGCGATCGACGACATGGATGAAGACATGCCCGAGGGGCTTCACGATCTGCTGAATCGCAGCTACAGCCTTTACAGCCGCATCATGCGGCTGGACGAACGGTATACCGAGGACAAGCCGCGGAACTGATTGCGGCCGGCGGATTCGGCGCATTCGATCTGGGACGGAAAAATGGCGGCGGAAATTCCCCGCCTTTTTTTTGTTTTGGGCGGTTTTACGCAAATGCAAAAAGCGGACGCCCGAATGCGCGTCCGCTTTGTCACATCGGCGGGCCGTTCGAAAACGGCCCCCGTGGAAGCTACTTCTTCAGGCCGAAGCTCTCGAAGCGCTTGTTGAACTTCGCCACCTGACCGCCGGAATCGACGAGGCGATGTACGCCAGTCCAGGCCGGATGCGACTTCGGGTCGATTTCCAGCTTCAGAACGTCGCCTTCCTTGCCCCAGGTCGAACGGGTCTCGTAAGTGGAGCCGTCGGTCATTTCGACGGTGATCGTATGGTATTCAGGATGAATATCGGCTTTCATCGCACTGTCCTTGTATGAATCTGGGCGGCTGTATAACCGAGCCTGTGGCATATTGCAAGCGCACTGGCGGAGTAAAAAGCGGCAGTCGCCGCCATGAACCGGACAAATTTCGATGATAGTTCCGCCGGGCATTCATATATTTCAAGGGATACTGCCTTTATGCCGGTGAATTTTTTTAAGGCGAATATTTCCAACGCCGCGATCCTTACCGGAATCCTTATCCTTTTCAGCATGCTGGCGCCCTGGTTGCCGCTGGCGGATTCGGTGGGGCATTTCCGACTTTATCTTACCGCGTTCCTGCTGTTGGCCACGTTCCTGCTGGTCTGCTTTCGCGAATGGCGGAAGGCGGTGCTTGCGACGGCGGTTTCGGCCGTCGGGGTTTATGGCATGGCGGCGGCTTTTCCGAATTTTGACGGCAGGGGCACTGCCGGCGACATGGCGGAAATTACCGCGGTTCAGCTCAACCTGTCGTTCCGCAACACCACGCCGGAAGCTGTCGCTGCCTTTGTCCGGGCGGAACATGCCGATGTCGTGGCCCTGCAGGAAGTAACCAACAAGACAGGTCGCGTCCTGGAATTGCTGGTGAAAGATTATCCTTTTCAGGTGTCGTGCCGCTTCAAGGGCGCCGGCGGGGTGGCCGTTCTGTCGCGCCTGCCGAAGGCGTCGGGCGTTGCGCAAGGCTGCGTCGAGGGCCAGGGCATGGCCTGGTTGCGGGTCGTCGCGGGCGGCCGTGCGGTCAGTGTCGCCTCACTGCATCTGCACTGGCCTTATCCCTTTAAACAGGGCAGGCAGATCGACCGCCTGGAAAAGCACCTGAAGGATATTCCGCGCCCGGTGATACTGGCCGGCGATTTCAATGCGGCTCCCTGGAGCCAGGCGGTGAACCGGATCGCTACCGCCACCGAAACCGCCATCGCTGGCGGGCTGCGGCTCAGCTTCGACATCCGGGTCAACAGATGGGTGCCGCCCATCGCGATGCCGATCGACCATGTATTGCTGCCCGAAGGCATTGTGGCGCTGGATGTCAGGCTGGGGCCGGGCCCCGGTTCCGACCACCGGTCGATCATCGCGAAACTTGCCTTGCCGGAGAGTTCGTCATCGGCGCAAGTTTCGGCGCAACCGCGCGCAGAAACCCGCGCGGTCAACTGACGCAGGGCGCCTGTTCGCGCCCCCGCGATCCTGTTGCCCCTTGCCATGGGCGTCGCCATATGCATTCTGGCGGCTCATCAATTGAAAGAACCGGACATTGCGTCATCCCACCTATATGGATGCCAGCCTCAGGGAAGAGCGGGCGAAGACCAGCGATATGAAGTCGCTGAAGGCGCTTGCCGGATTCGTCCGGCCATACTGGCTGCCGATTACCGGCGCGGCGGTGTCGCTGGTCGTGGCGGCGGGCACCGTGCTGGCGCTGGGCCAGGGGCTGCGTACCCTGGTCGACAAGGGTTTCAACAGCGGTGACGCGGGCCTGCTGGATACCGCCCTACTGGTGATGCTGGTGGTGATCCTGCTTTTGGCGGCGGCCACCTACAGCCGGTTCTATCTGGTCTCCTGGATCGGCGAGCGCGTGGTGGCCGACCTGCGCCGCGCCGTGTTCGATCATGTGGTCAGGCTCAGCCCCGGTTTCTTCGAGGTCACGCGCACCGGCGAGGTGCTGTCGCGGCTGACCACCGATACCACGCTGCTGCAAATGGTGATCGGGTCTTCGGCCTCGGTCGCGATCCGCAATTTCCTGCTGTTCGTGGGCGCCAGCATCATGCTGGCGGTGACCAGTCCCAAGCTGACCGGTCTCGTGTTTCTGTTCGTGCCGCTGGTGGTGGCGCCGATTGTCATTTTCGGTCGCCGGGTGCGCCGGCTCAGCCGCGAGACCCAGGACCGGGTCGCCGATTTGTCGGCCTATGGCGACGAGGCGCTGCACGGCATTCGCACCATGCAGGCCTATACCCATGAAGATCAGGACCGCGCCCGCTTCGCCGGCCTGACCGAGGAAGCCTTCGATATCGCCGTGCGGCGCATCGCATCGCGCGCCATGCTGACCGCCGTGGTGATTACTCTGGTGTTCGGCGCGGTCGGCACCATCCTGTGGATCGGCGGCCATGACGTGATCGCCGGGCGCATCAGCGCCGGCGATCTGTCGGCCTTCGTCTTTTACGCCGTCATCGTGGCCGGATCGGTCGGCGCGATTTCGGAAGTGGTGGGCGATCTTCAGCGCGCCGCCGGCGCCGCCGAAAGGCTGCTCGACCTGCTGCATACCGAGCCGGAAATCGCCGCTCCCGCCAATCCCGTGGCGCTGCCGGAACCGTCGCGCGGCGAGGTGCGGTTCGAAAATGTCCGCTTCAACTATCCCTCGCGGCCCGACATGCCCGCGATCAACGGGCTGGACCTGACCGTCAATCCCGGCGAGACCGTGGCGCTGGTGGGCCCGTCGGGCGCCGGCAAGACCACGATCGTGCAGCTTCTGCTGCGCTTTTACGAGCCCACCGAGGGGACCGTGCGGCTGGACGGCGTCGATCTGCGCGAGACCGACCCGACGGCGGTGCGCGCCCGTTTCGCCCTGGTGGCGCAGGATCCGGTGATCTTCGCCGCCGACGCCTGGGACAATATCCGCTATGGCCGGCCCGATGCCAGCGACGAAGAGGTTCGCGCCGCGGCCGAGGCGGCGGCGGCCACCGAATTTCTCGACCGCCTGCCCGAAGGTTTCAAGAGCCATCTCGGCGAACGCGGCGTGAAGCTCTCCGGCGGGCAGCGGCAGCGCATCGCCATCGCCCGGGCCATTCTGCGCGATCCGGCGGTGCTGCTGCTGGACGAGGCCACAAGCGCCCTGGACGCCGAATCCGAACGGCTGGTGCAGGTGGCGCTGGAACGGCTGATGGAAGGCCGCACCACCATCGTCATCGCCCACCGCCTGGCCACGGTCCTGAAAGCCGACCGCATCGCGGTGATGGATCAGGGGGTCATTGTCGACGAGGGCACCCATGCGCAATTGTCGGCGGCCGGCGGCCTCTATGCCCGCCTTGCAAGGCTGCAGTTCGATCAGGGCGCATCGCTGGCCGCCGGCGAGGATGAGGCGGCGGAGTAGGGCGGGGTATGACGGCGCCGTTCGCGGCGTCCCGTTAACGTCCGGTAAGCGATTTTTGTCTTATGGTGCGGCGTGATGGCCGCGGGATTCGAATGTGATCGTGCCCGGCCCGGTAGTGACAGGGGTTGCGGGAATGATCTATCTGAAGGTGCACTGGAATCATGAGTCCGAGAAACTGCCGATTGCCTTCTATTGCGAGCTCGACGGAGACCGAATGGAAGTTCGCAAGGTGGAACTGTTCGCCGACGGCAGTCTCGGCTATGCCAATGAAAAGCGGTCGTCGGGCAAGACTATCCTCGGCGCCTTGCCGATGCCGCCGATGGCGGAACTCTCCGCCAGTCCGAACTATACGCCGGCGGAAATTACTCGCGATGAATTCGAGGATGTCTGGCGGCTTGCCCGCTGGGAATAGGGGCGGCTCATGACCATTGTAAAGATCGGAATTCTAACCGCGTCGGACCGCGCCAGCGCCGGCATCTACGAGGATCTGTCCGGTCCCGCCATTATCGAAACGCTCAATGAATATCTGACCAGCGCGTGGCAGCCGGTTCATCGGGTGATCCCGGACGACCGCGCCGTGGTTGAGCAAAACCTGATCGAGCTGGCCGACGACGAGGGCTGCTGCCTGATCGTCACCACCGGCGGCACCGGCCCGGCGCCGCGCGATCTGACGCCCGAGGCCACCGAGGCCGTCTGCGACAAGATGATGCCCGGTTTCGGCGAACTGATGCGCCAGGTCAGCCTGCAATATGTGCCCACCGCCATCCTGTCGCGCCAGACCGCCGGCATCCGCGGCAAATGCCTGATCGTGAACCTGCCCGGCAAGCCCAAATCGATTCGCGAATGCCTGGACGCGGTCTTTCCGGCCATTCCCTACTGCATCGACCTGATAGAAGGCCCCCGCCTGGAAACCGACGAAGCCGTGATCAAGGCGTTCCGCCCGAAGGGGGCGTGAGCGCGGCCTAGCGTCTTTCCAGCGCCATCGCGATGCCGTCGCGGGGGCGGAGGGTTATCATGGGTTCGGCCACGATGTCCTGGCCGGGCAAGACCGACAGGCGATAGCGCTGGATCACCTTGGCGATCATGATTTTCGCCTCCATCATGGCGAAACGGTTGCCCAGGCAGACGCGCGGGCCGCCGCCGAACGGGAAATAGGCATGGCGCGGGCGCTTGGCCACTTCGTCGGGATGGAAGCGCTCGGGGTCGAATTTTTCGGGCTCCGGCCAGAATTCCGGGTTGCGGTGCATGGCGTAGGGACTCAGCATCACGGTGGTCCCCTTGGGGATTTTCACGCCCGCGATCTCGTCGTCCCGGGTCGCCACGCGCGATATGGTCCAGACCGGCGGGTAGAGGCGCATGGATTCCTCGAACACCATCCCGGTATATTGCAGCGAGGGCAGGTCGGCGGCGCGCGGGTCGCGGCCACCCAGCACCCGGTCCACCTCTTCATAGACACGGTCGCGGACGTCGCCATGTTGGGTGATCGTGTAAAACGCCCAGGCCAGGGCGCAGGCGGTGCTTTCATGGCCGGTCGCGATCATCGCCACCACCTGGTCCTTGAGCAGGCTTTCGTCGCCCGATCCCTCCCGGTCGTGGGCCTCGATCAGGGTGCTCAGCAGCCCATCGGAATTGCGCGGGTTGCGGCGCCGTTCGTCGATGATGCCGCGAATGATGCGGTCGATGGTCTTGATGGCGCGGCGATAGCGCGGCCGGGTCAGCAGGGCGAACCATTCCGGCGGCGGCACGACGGCCCAGATGCGCCGCTCGGTTTCGTGCAGGATGACGGTGAGGGCTTCGTGCAGCTCGTCGTAATTTTCGATGAAATCCATTTCCAGCAGCGCCTGGGTCACGCCGTCGAGCGTCAGCCGCATCATTTCATGGACGATCTCGACCGGCTCGCCCTTGCGGTCCAGCCCGTCCCAGCGGTCGAGCATCTTGTCGGTGGCGGCGACGATGCGTTCGGCCATGATTTCAAAGCGCGCGCCGCCGAAACAGGGGGTGGCGGTGCGGCGCTGGGAAAGCCAGGTCTCGCCGGAGCTGGTGAACATGCTGCGTCCCAGGATCGGCTTGAAGGTGCGGTAGAAGCGGCTCTTCGGGTAATCCTCGAACTTGTCCTGAAGGACATGCTTTATCGCGTCCGGGCTGTTGAGCATGATGATCGGCGCCATGCCGATCTTGAAATGCACGAACTCGCCATAGGTCCGCATCAGCCCGACGAAGTAGTTCAGCGGGTCCTTGCGCAGCTCGTGGGCGACGCCGACGATCGGCGCGCCCCTGGGGCCGGGTTTCGCGTGCCGGGGCGGGTAGGCGACCTCCTGTATCGCGGTCACGATCGCCGCCCTTCCGTCTTTTCCGGCAGGGAGGGCAATCCACCTTGCAACAGGCGGAGCGCGGGCGGATATTCCCGGCGCGGCCGCGGGGTCTGTTTCGTTGCGCCGGCCAGGCGCAGTTCTTCCTCCACCTCCGCCGCGGCGACAAGAATCAGATGCGCGACGAAATGAAATCCGGCCAGCCTTGCTTCGGCATGCAGATATTCCAGGGCGCTTGCCAGGGCTTCGGGCGTGGTGATTTCATCAACTGAGTTATATTCGTCATCGCGCAATGTCTCGGTCCTTTCGTTCAGGCGGCGGCGTCGGCCAGCTTCCATGGGGCGTGGCGGATCACGGAACCCGTGATGCCGTTGGTTTTGCGTACTTGTTGCAGTATTTCGGGGGTGGTATCGAAGCGGCCGGCCAGGGTCTGCGTGACGCCGATCTGCATCTGGCGGCTGCGCCATTTCGGAATGCAGCCCAGCCGGGGCAGAAGCCGGCCGATCCGGGCGTCATAGACGGTGACGATTTCGCGGTATCCGTTGGCGATGCAATATTCGACGACGGCGCAGAATATCTCGCTGGTCACATGGCTCAGCGCGGCCAGTCCCTGGCGTCCCACATAGTCGCAATCGACGGCGAACCGGCTGCCTTCGCAAATTCGTGGGTGGCGGGGCGCTTCCATGCCGTCCATCAGGACCGGGAAGACGTCGCGCAGCATGTATGGCCCGGTCGTGGGCAGCATCCGCCAGGTTCCGACGAGGCGTTCCGACCGGTCGAATGCCATCAGATAGACCGGATCCAGTTCGTCGAACCGGTCGATTTCAAGTCCATTTCTGGTTTGCACGTCCCAGCCCAGCCGTTCCTTGAAAACCCGGTGGCGCAACCGAAACATGTCCTCAAAATCGTTCGCGCGGGCGTTGATGTCCGCATTCGTAACGATATCGATCATTCTTCCCTCCACATCGACTGCAATCGATTGAAGGGCAGGGGGCGTTAAAGGGCATCCCACCAGTTCTTGCGGGTTGCCCGCAGAGGTGAAGAGATGTTGAATTCAGGGTTGAATGGCGCCGTTCGACCGCGGCGCGCGGGGGTGGCTGCGGGTCTGGCCCGTTACGGTACGATAAGCCCCGTTATGATTGCCTTGACCACCGCGTGGGTCTTGTTACAGACGCCAAGCTTGCCGTTCGCCGTGCGCAGATAATGCAGAACGGTATCCTGCGAAAGGCCCAGGATCATGGAAATTTCCCATGCGGTCTTGCCCCGCGACGTCCAGAGCAGGCATTCGCGCTCGCGCGGCGCCAGGTGAACCGGTTTGCGCCGGGCCTCGGCATAGGCGGCCTTGATGATTTCCTCATGGCTGTGCAGCGCGATGATATGGATGTCGAATTTGTGGGTGTTCCACAATTCTTCCGACTCGGCCGGGCTTACGCTGGCCGCGATATTGAATGTCGCAAAGGCGCGCGCCGGGCCATGAACCGGGATGGTCATACCGTTGCGAAGTCCGAAATCGCCGGCCTCGTCAAGCATCAGTCGCTGACGGCTATCGCTGGGCTGCAGTTTGTAGAGGTCTTTCCAGGCGAACGGCGCGATGGTTTCGGTGGCCGTGGCCATCACCGGGTCGACATTGACATAGTCCCGGGCGATGTAATGTTCCGTCCAGTCCGCCGGATAACTGCCGATATAGACCGGTTCGTGGGGGCCTTCTGGCGGCTGGAGAATCAGATAGGCGAAGCGGTCGAACCCGCGCGACTGAAGTTCCGTTTCGACAAGCGTATGTATTGCGCCGACATCGCCGGCCGCCCCCAGTTTTTCCACAAAGGCCGCAACACTGCCTGCCACTTTCCGTTCTTCCGGCTTTGTAATTCAAGTCATGAGGCTCAATCGCCGTCGCAACAGGATGCAATGGAACAGCGAAGCGTCCCCCCCAGTCAAGGAATAACTGCAATTACATCTATGTCCGGTTTGGGGATGTCATTGTTTTTTTGCAGATCGGGTCTGCCTCGCGGCGCGATGGCGGGAAACATGGGGCAGTGATTACCGCAATCATTCGTTGTCGTGGCGCCCCGTCGATGCCCCCTATCGGTGCGTGTGCATGCGGCTTTGCAAGGCAACAGGGCGGGGGTAGCCATCAAATCGGTGTTAATCCGAGCCGCGTTCAATGCGGCAGCGGGCGCCCGGCCCTCGCTCAAGGATCGCGCGCCGCGGGTACAGGCGCGATGCCCGTTGGCGACAGAAAAACGCAAGGGGGGGCGTACATGCCGCCCACCCCTTGACCGGGCCAGTCGCACCGACGCGCGGGTTCGCCTAGGGGCCCGTCCGCACCGCCCAGAAACCGCCAACGATCTCGTTGGTGCCGGCGGCATCAGTGCTATAGATCACGCCGGCAGTCTCGCCGCCCATTGTCTGGTCCGGTCCATAGAAGGCGCCCGACAGGGAGCTGTTGGTGGTGGTAAAGGTGACGGTAGTACTCACGCCGTCGTTGAACCAACCACTCGCCGTTCCCAGATAGGTGTTGCCGGTGATGGTTCCGGTTCCGGCCAAGCTATAGGTGGCCGGACCCGGACCTGTGCCGGTGCCATCACTTGTGAGGTTGGTGGTGCCGGCGTCAAAATTGGCGGTGACGGTTGCGGGGCCGGTGATTTGACTGGCGACGGACGAGCCAAGAACCCATCCATCAAAGGTCCCGCTATATGTGCCGGTTGCGCTGGTGGGCATGACAGGTGTTTTCAGTCCGGCAGATGTATAGATGACGCCGAACACCGTCGCCGTTAAGAATCTAACCTCGGCGAAGGTGCCATATTGCGCCGTCGCCGGATCGCCATCGTCATCGTAAATATTGAAAGTGAAGCAGGTTGGCAGGCAGTCTGGGTGGGGGGAGTTATTGTAACTGTTAGCGGTAACATTACCGAGGGTATGATCGGCCCCGTCAATGTTCAAGGTCCAGGTGTCGGCGGTGCCGTCATAGACCAGCGCATTGGACAGGGATGCGGTTCCTTTGGTCGTCGTCGAATACTGCCCGTCGAGATTGACTTGCCATGAGCCGCCAGAGTTCAAATAATCCCCCATACCGTCGAGCCCGTTGGCTGTTGAGGGCAGGACTGACACATTGGTGCCACCGCCGCCGCCGCCTCCGCCTCCGCAGCCTTGTAATAACAGCGCGCCTGCCAGCGCGACGATCACCTCTATACTGTTCTTATGCATTTTCTTTATCTTTCTTTTGTTGTTAAGATTCTGACATTGCCTCCTGCTTGCTTTCGCGGAGGCCATGCCGCTCTACTGTCGCGTGCCGCTGGCGGTCCTAGGGGGCGGCCGCGGGGCCAGGCGAAAGGCGCGATGGTTTCGGCCGCCATGGCCATCGCCGGCTCGACATCGACAAGTCCCTTGGCGATGTAATGTTCCGTCCAGTCCGCTGGATCGCTGCCGAAATGGACCGTCTCGCGGGAACCTTCGGCCGGCCGGAAAATCAGGTAGGGGAAGCGGCGGAATCCGCGCGATCGCGGTGTCGTTTGGCCAAGCACATGCATTGCGCCGCCATAGCCGGCTGCCCGGAATTTTTCCACAAAGGCCGCAACGCTGCCCACCACTCCCCATTCCCCCAGCCTCGTAATTTCAATCAGGAGGCTCGCCTGTCATCGCAACAGAATGCAATGGAACAGCGAAGTGCCCCTCCCAGTCAAGGGATAACTGCAAATAGAGCCCCCTATCGGCTCAACTAAATCACCGGTTGCGCTCTCAGGCGCCTGAATTGCCGTTCATCTGTGCCAGAAGTTCTTTAAATTGCCATCGCGGCGTCGCTCATGAGGTTCCACGACGCAGGGCCATACAATCGATGGCGCATCGAGCACGCTTCGGTTAGTCTCGCGCGATGTTTTTACCGCTCAAGGATTCCAACCCGCTCAGGGTCATCCCATTCCAGATCGTCACCGTTGGTCTGATCGTGGCCTGCGTGGCGACCTTCCTGTGGCAGATTTCATTGCCGGAGGAAGCCGCCACCGTCGCCATTTTCAGATTCGGGATGATCCCCGCGGTTTTGTTCGATATCGAGGAGATGCCGGCCGGCTTCGCCACGATACCGGCTGGCGCGACGCTGGTCACCTCTATGTTCATGCATGGTGGCTGGATTCATCTCGGCGGCAACATGCTCTATCTCTGGGTATTCGGCGATAATGTCGAGGATTCCATGGGGCATGTGAAATTCATCGTCTTTTATGTTCTCTGCGGCACGGCGGCGGCGTTGGCGCACGGGATTTCAGATCCCGGCTCGGTCAACCCGCTGATCGGGGCCAGCGGCGCGATTTCCGGGGTGCTGGGCGCCTATCTGTTGCTGCATCCCCGGGTTCGGGTGATCGTGCTGCTGTTTTACCGGCTCCCGCTGCCGCTGCCGGCCTATATCGTGCTGGGCGGTTGGGTGCTGCTGCAGTTCTATAACGTCTATCTCGATGGCCAGTTGCCGGCCGGTAGCGAAGGCAACACCGCCTGGTGGGCGCATATCGGCGGTTTCGCGGCGGGCATGGCGCTGATTCCCTATATGAAGCGCAAGGATCTGCCGCTTTTCGACCGGGGGCGATATTGACGCTCGCGAACCCTTGACGCGGGCCTTGCCCATCGCTAGTTAAGGCGCACCGAACGGGTCAGAGTAAATGCCCGGCGCCGGTCTCGTGCGGAGGGATGGCAGAGCGGTAATGCAGCAGATTGCTAATCTGTGTACGTGAAAGCGTACCGAGGGTTCGAGTCCCTCTCCCTCCGCCAAACTTTCCCTTTTTATATTTCCCGGTCGGTTGGCTTGCCTGCCGGTCATTTCTGGATCTTTCCGGGCCTTGGTTCGTGCGATTTTCGGGGTCTCGTTTGATCGGGGTCAAGGCAATCGGTGGACCGGTATCGTCATATGATGGACAATGGATTTCCGTCATAATGGAAATGGAGCGCCGTCATGTTGCGCTGGACTTTATGTTTCCAACTAACGAGCCGGCATGTCGCGAGGGAATGCAATGCGTGACTTCAATGCTGTAACCCGCCGCCGTGTCTTGCGGATCGCCGCCTCGGCGGCCGGACTGGCGTTGGCGCCGGGTGTGGCGGGCTACGCCGCGGCGGCGACAGGGCCGCAACGGTGGGAAGGCGTGGCGCTGGGTGCCGACGCGTCGATCACCCTCTATCATCCCGATCCCTCGGCTGGCGGCCGGGCGCTCGATGCCGCGGTTGCCGAACTTCGCCGGCTGGAGAAAGTCTTCAGCCTCTATCGGGCCGATTCCGCGCTGTCCCAGCTGAACAGGGACGGTGCGCTCGACGCCCCGCCGCCGGAATTGCTGCGCCTGCTGGCGGAAGCCCGGCGATACAGCGAGATTACGGGCGGCGCCTTCGACGTGACGGTGCAGCCCTTGTGGCGCCTCTATGCGGATCATTTTGCCGCCGCCGGCGCGGACTCGGCCGGGCCCGCCGCCGCCGATATCGGGCGGGCGCTGGCGCTGGTCGATTATCGCGCGGTTACGCTGGATACCGCGCGGATCGCCCTTGACCGGCCCGGCATGGCGGTGACGCTGAACGGCATCGCCCAGGGATTCGTGACCGACCGGGTCGCTGATATGCTGCGCGGCGTGGGGCTGGAGAATGTGCTCGTCGATCTCGGCGAGATGCGGGCGCTTGGCACACATCCCGACGGCCGCCCCTGGAATGTCGGCATCAAGGATCCGTTCGTGCCGGACGGTCTGGCGGCGCGCGTGCCGCTGGCCAATCGCGCCATTGCCACGTCCGGCGGTTATGGCCTGTATTTCGACGCGGCCGGCCGGCATCATCATTTGCTCGACCCGCGCCGGGGCATTAGCCAAAACCGCTATGCCAGCCTGTCGGTGCTGGCGCCGACGGCCACCCGGGCCGACGCCCTGTCCACCGCGCTGTTCAATCTGGACGAAGACGCAATCGGGGAAATATTGTCCCGTATGGCCGAAGTAGAGGCTATCGTGATTCGAAGCGATGGAACCGCCGTCCGGGTTTGATGTGGCGGGCAGGGGAGAGGTCGGTTGGTACGGGTCAAGATCTGTTGTATTTCCAACCTCTACGAGGCCGAGCTTGCCGTGCGGTATGGCGCGGCGGCGCTGGGGCTGGTCGGGCATATGCCCAGCGGGCCAGGGGTGATCGGGGACGATTTGATCGCCGAGATCGCAGCCGCCGCGCCGCCGGCGGTCGCCACCTTCCTGCTGACCAGCGAGACCGAGCCTGACGCCATCGTCGATCATGTGCGCAAATGCGGCACCGGCACGGTGCAGCTTGTCGATGCCGTGAACCCGGCGGCCTATCCGACGCTGCGCAAGGCATTGCCCCATGTGAAGATCGTTCAGGTGATCCATGTGGCCGGGCCGGAGTCGGTCGCGGAGGCCAGGGAATACGCGGCCCTGGCCGATGCGCTGCTGCTGGATTCCGGGCGCCCGGCCGCGGCGGTGAAGGAACTGGGCGGCACTGGCCGGGTGCATGACTGGTGGTTGAGCCGGCGCATCGTGGCGGAAATACCCCGCCCGGTATTCCTGGCCGGTGGCCTGCGGCCCGATAATGCAGCCGAGGCCGCGCGGGAGGTCCGCCCCTTCGGGCTGGACCTATGCACCGGCGTGCGCAGCGACGGGCAGTTGGACGAAGCCAAGCTGAAGGCGTTTTTCGGGGCGCTCCAGCCCGTTGTCTGACAAGGGTTTGTGCTTTGTGAACCCGCGACGCGATCATTGACTCCCGCCAACTGGATCAGCGGATAATGTGCTACTGGCACTATCTTTGCCGCGAAATATTATGAATATCCGGTAGCATCCCCCGAGATAAAGGAATCGCGACAATGAAAATGACCACCGAAGAGGCTTTCATCAAAGTCTTGCAAATGCACGGTATCGAGCATGCCTTCGGCATTATCGGTTCGGCGATGATGCCGATTTCCGATCTGTTCCCC
>JAOUMF010000357.1 GCA_029881615.1 Alphaproteobacteria bacterium
TACGAGAACACCAAGGGTGAAGGCGCCGGCGCGCTGGTTTACCAGCCGTTGTCGACGGGCATCACCTACCAGCTGATCCCGAAAGCGTCTTCCGACAATATCCCGGTCTTTTCGATGGGCTACGGCCGCACTTCGGCCGCCAACGGCAAGGTGTTCGACTGGATCTTCAACTTCCCGGCCACCTATTGGGACGGCGCAACCACGATCGTGCAGTATATCGCCGATCAGGAAGGCGGAATGGACAAGCTGAAGGGCAAGAAGCTGGCCCTCGTCTATCATAACTCCGCCTATGGCAAGGAGCCGATCCGCACCCTCGAAGTGATGGCCGAGAAATACGGTTTCGAGCTGTTGCAGCTGCCGGTAGATCACCCGGGTCAGGAACAGAAGGCGACCTGGTTGCAGGTCCGCAAGGAAAAACCCGACTGGGTGATGATGTGGGGCTGGGGCGTGATGAACCAGGTGGCGATCAAGGAAGCCGCCTCCATCCGTTTCCCGATGGATCATTTCATCGGTATCTGGTGGTCCGGTTCCGAGAACGACGTTCTGCCCGCCGGCGACGCCGCCAATGGCTACCTGTCGGCCGCCGTGCATGCGCCGGGCGCCAATTTCGGCGTGCATAAGGACATCATGAAGCATCTGTACGACAAGAACAAAGGCGCTGGCGAGCGCGACCGTGTCGGCGAAGTGCTTTACAATCGTGGCCTCGTCGCGGCGATGTGGACCTCGGAAGCCATCCGTACGGCAATGAAAATCCATAACACCAACGAGCCCACGGCATCCCAGGTACGTGACGGGTTTGAAAACCTCAAGGTTGACGAAGCGCGCCTTGCCGAACTCGGCCTGAAGGATTTCACCTATGGAATCGAAATCACTTGCGCGAACCATAGCGGTCCGGGAAAGGCGGCTATCCAGCAGTGGAACGCCAAGACCAAGGAATGGAAAATCGTCTCCAAATACTACGATCGCATGCCGGAAATCACCGGTCCGCTGATCGAAGAGGATTCGGCGGCCTACGCGAAGGAAAACAACATTACCCCGCGTAAGTGCGACTAATCCGGTTTATCCCCGTCCCCCTTCGTTGGGGGGCGGGTTTTCTTTCCTTGTTATTTTCGGTTTTTTTCAACAGGTGACGGCGATATGAGCGAAGTGGCCCAGACAAGCGGCAACATTGCAACGGACGCGGCGAATCCGCTGCTGTCGGTCAATAATATCGAGGTCATTTACAACCATGTGATTCTGGTCCTGAAAGGCGTGTCGCTGGATGTGCCGCTTGGCGGCATTGTCGCGCTGCTGGGCGCGAACGGCGCCGGCAAGACCACGACCTTGAAGGCGATCTCCAACCTGCTGCATGCTGAACGCGGCGAGGTGACAAAGGGTTCCGTCCTGTTCGAGGGCGAGGCCGTGCACTCGCTGACCCCCAACGATCTGGTCAGGCGCGGCGTTATTCAGGTCATGGAAGGACGCCACTGCTTCGAACATCTGACCGTCGAGGAAAACCTGCTGACCGGCGCCTATACCCGTACGGGAGGGCGCGCCGCCATCCAGCAGGATCTTGAGATGGTCTATGAGTATTTCCCCCGCCTGCGCGAGCGCCGGACAAGCCTGGCCGGTTATACTTCGGGCGGCGAACAGCAAATGTGCGCCATCGGGCGCGCACTGATGGCGCGGCCCAAGATGATTCTGCTGGACGAACCGTCGATGGGGCTGGCGCCGCAGCTTGTCGAGGCCATCTTCGAGACGGTCAAGCGCCTCAACGAACAAGAGGGCGTGACCTTCCTGCTGGCCGAACAGAACACCAACGTGGCGCTGCGATACGCAACCTACGGCTATATCCTGGAAAATGGCCGCGTGGTGCTGGATGGCGACGCGAAATCGCTGAGCGAGAACGAGGATGTCAAGGAGTTCTATCTTGGCCTGTCCTCGGGCGCTCGAAAAAGCTATCGCGACGTGAAGAACTACAAGCGGCGCAAACGCTGGCTCGCCTGAGCTATAAGAAGGACATCACAATGACCGAATATTACGACGAGCTCGAGATTCGCGATCCCGGGGCGCGCGAGGCTGCTTTGATGGCCGCCTTGCCTGATGCCGTCGCCAACGCCAAGACAAACGCGCCCGGATTCACGAAAATCCTGGGCGATATTACACCGGGCGAAATCACCACCCGCGAGGCGCTGGCCAGACTTCCGGTGACCCGCAAGTCCGACCTGATTGAAATGCAGGCGGCACAGCCGCCCTTCGGCGGGTTGACCACAATTCCGGCGGGAGAAATGGCGCGGCTGTATGTTTCGCCCGGCCCGATCGCCGACCCGGAAGGCCGTGGCGCGGACTGGTGGCGCTTCGCCCGCGCCCTGTTCGCCGCCGGGTTCCGCAAGGGTGACATCGTTCAGAACTGTTTTTCCTATCACTTCACACCGGCCGGCGCGATGTTCGAGTCGGCGGCGCATGCGCTGGGCTGCGCGGTCTGCGCGGGCGGCGTAGGCCAGACGGAAATGCAGATTCAGGCAATCGCCCATTTCGGCGCCAGCGGCTATGCCGGCACGCCGGACTTCCTGAAGATCATCCTCGACAAGGCCCGGGAAATGGGCACGCCCTTGCCCACCCTGAAAAGGGCGCTGGTGTCCGGCGGTGCGTTGCTTCCGCCGCTACGCAAGGAAGTGCGGGATCAGGGGATCAATGTGTTGCAATGCTATGGCAGCGCCGATTTGGGGCTGATCGCCTACGAGTCCGACGCCATGGAAGGGATGATCCTGGACGAGGGGATTATCGTTGAAATCTTGCGCCCAGGCACCGGCGACCCGGTACCCGACGGCGAGGTCGGCGAGGTCGTTGTGACAACCCTGAACCGGGATTATCCGCTGATCCGCTTCGCAACGGGGGATTTGTCGGCGATCATGGCCGGCGTCAGCCCCTGTGGCCGCACGGCGCCCAGGATAAAAGGCTGGATGGGGCGGGCCGACCAGACCACAAAAATTCGTGGCATGTTCGTTCACCCGGCGCAAATCGACCGTGTCGTCAAACGGCATCCTGAAATTTCAAGGGCCCGACTGGTTGTAGGAAGCGTCGACGGAAAAGATTCGGCGGAATTCTTTTGCGAGGCCGAAAATAGCGACGAGTCGCTGGCCAAACGGATTTCCGACAGTATTCAGGCCGAAATAAAGGTCCGTGCCGAGGTCCGAATTGTGACAAAAGATAAAATTTTAAAAGATGGCGTTGTCATCGAAGATACCCGAAAGTATGATTAGAAATAATTAATATTGTTAAATATCAATATGTTACATTGGTATGTATCGGATTTGAGTAGATTTTAACGAAAATTAACAACCGTGACACAATATTGCCACAATTACGGCAAACCATGACCACAAAGCAGGAGTGTTATGTGCCCGCTGAGACCTCCCCTCTCAGTCGAGGCTAACCCTGACAGCCTCTAATTCGCGACCACATCCAAGGGGTCGCTTGTTACATGGCGGTTGCCGGCCCACCCCCGGCAACCGCCATTTTTATTGCCAAAAGCCCCTGGTGACCCTCCCTTGTCTTGTGTCGCGGCCCACTATGATATATCCCGGCAGCCAGCGGTTGGTCGCAAGCGAACAGCATGTGCCGACTTTCAGATAACTGGTCCGGAATAACGAAACCAAAGGCAAGCCCGCATGACCAACAGCTTTACCGGCCACGCGCTAACCTGTTTCCGGGGTGAGCGATTTGTATTCGAGTCGCTGGATTTCTCGGTGGAAA
>JAOUMF010000358.1 GCA_029881615.1 Alphaproteobacteria bacterium
GGCTGGGAGGCGGTCTTGCGCGATTCGGTGACCCCGACCGCGTCGATCAGCACGAAGCGGGTCTTGGCGTCGGCGTCGGGCGTTACCGATTTCAGGTCCGCCTGAGTGACGCTGCGCACGCCGCGCCCCTTCATCTGTTCGAAATAGAGGTCGGACTTTACGTCGCGCATGAAGATGACCACCTCGACCGGTTTGATGTCGGTGCCGGTGGCGATCATGTCCACGGTGACGGCGATACGCGGGTTAGGATCGACACGGAAGGCCTTGATCAAGTCCCTCGGGCTGTCGCCGGTGGTGCGGTAGGTGATCTTCTTGCAGAAATCATTGCCCTCGCCGAATACGTCGCGGGCGATATGGACGATTTCTTCGGCGTGGTTATCGTCCTTGGCGAAGATCAGGGTCTTGGGCACCCAGCTACGGCCGGGGAACAGCTCGGTGAACAGGCTGTCGCGATAGGCCTGGAGGATAGTACGAATCTGGTTTGGCGTGGTGACGGACCGATCAAGGTCCTGGGCAGCGTATTCCAGTTCGTCTTCCAGTTCCTGATATTTGACCTTGCGGGTGCGGCGGTCGCGCACCGGCACCTGGTAGCCGGTCTCGATCGTGCCGCCCTGCTCGCTGATCCGGGTGCGGATGCGGTAGACCTCGTAGCCGACATTGACGCCGTCGGCGACGGACCTTTCGTAAGGGTACTCGGCGACCAAGTTCTGGCCGAAGAAGCCCAGCGTGTGCTTCGAGGGCGTGGCGGTCAGGCCGATAACGAAAGCGTCGAAATATTCCAGCACCTGGCGCCACTGGCCATAGATCGACCTGTGGCATTCGTCCGTGACGATGAAGTCGAAGGACTCGATGGGTATGTCGGGGTTGAACTCGACCGGGCGGGGCTCATCGGAGATCGGCGCGTCGGTTTCGAAAGCCGAGAATTCCTCTGCTTCCTCTTCCAGTTCCTCTCCCCGAAGGACCGAGAACAGGCGCTGGATGGTGGTGATTACGACGCTGGCGTCCTTTTCGATATTGCGGCTTTTCAGATGCTGGGTGACGTAGAGGTCGGTGAAATGGCGGCCATCGCCCGGCGGGCGGTATTGTTGGAACTCGTTGAGCGTCTGTTCGCCGAGATTGTTACGGTCGACCAGGAAGAGGATGCGTTTCGCCTTTGCATGCTTGATCAGCCGGTAGGAGAAGGTACAGGCCGTGAAGGTCTTGCCGGCCCCCATGGTCATCTGGATCAGGGAACGCGGCCTGGCCTCGCCCAGAGAGCCTTCCAGGCCATGTATGGCATCGACCTGGCAGTCGCGCAGGCCGCGCTCGTCCAACGGCGGCAGCTTCGTCAGGCGCGCCCGCAGCGTCTCGCCGTCGTTCAGCCAGCCCAACAGGGTTTCCGGGCGGTGGAAGGCGAAGACGGTACGGGACCGGGGCTTGGGGTCGGCCATGTCGCGGAAGATGGTTTCCTCGCCGGTGCTTTCATAGTCGAAGCGCAGCGTATCCGCCCAGCGCGCCAGATGATCTGGCAGCTTGCCCATATATTTCTCGGACTGCTCCGTGACGCCGCTCAGCGTTGTGCCCGATTTCTTGGCCTCAACGACGCCGGCAGCCTTGCCGCCGATGAACAGCAGGTAATCGCACGGACCCGACGGAAGCGGATATTCCCGTACAGCCACGCCCGTTCCGGCATTGCGGTTGAACTCCGCCATGTCCTGCAAGACCCAGCCGGCCGCTATCAGCAGCCGGTCGATCTGCACCCTGGCTTTGTCTTCCGGTCCGGCCAAGTTCCCTTCCTCGTGGCGCGCTGGACGCGCCGAATTTGTTGCTATATCGGGATGCTACAACCATAGGCGGCGGATGTCAGCAAGCATCGCAAAGGTGAACAACACTTGATAATGCGTTATATTATCCGCGAAGCGTTTGTCGGCGGGCTATCTGGCCGAGGGAGAAGAGGATGCGACGGAAGCAATTCTGCGGCGCCCGGACCCGGATGGGGACATCATGCCAGGCGAAGGCCATGGAGAACGGCCGATGCCGGAATCATGGCGGCCTGAGTGCCGGCCCGCGAACGCTGGATGGACGGGCGCGGAGCCTTGCGGCGTTAAGGGCGGGAAATGCTGCCTGGCGCATGGCGCGGGGGATGTGGCGCATACAGGATTAGACCTCGCCCGGCTTGGCAAGCCGCCCGGCGAAGGTTTCGATGCCATTACGCGCCCGCGTCATGGGGTACGGGCATTTTTCGCCTGGGCGTCGCTGGCATGCGTTGGCGATATTGCCGAGTTTTGCCGACAATATCGCCATATCGTGACTGCAGCCTTCTGGACCGCGGAGGTTAAAGCACCAGCGGCGGGCGGCGTCGCGGCGTATGGGGTTCCCGCCACCCTTCGTCCCTCAGCCAGGTTACAGTCTGCTTGATATACAGCGGGTCGATTTTTTCACTGCGACTGTATTCGGCATAGCGCCGTGCGCCGTCGATTATCTCATGCGGTTCGATCCCGCGCCCCACAGCAGCTTCGAATTCCCGCCGCGCTGTCATCTCCGGATTGGGGTGGGGGTTCCGCGAGGGATATGCCTGCCAGAAGTCCCGGAAGGCTTCGTCGAGATCGGGGCATGGATTCCAGTCTGACATTATTTTCTGGTTCTGGATGTGGTTCTGGTTCTGGTTCTGCATTGGGTCACCCAAGGCATTGCCATTGGGAGTGCCTTGAGATACCTGGTTTTCCTGGCTTTCACTGGCGACATTCCAACGCGCGTCAGCGCCGGCCTTGCCACCCCGGGATTTGCGCCGCCATAGTTCATAAGCCTTTTTCGCCTGCGCCATGGCGCGCACGTTGCCGACGCTGCCGTCAGAATTCCGGTAAAGCTTCCCGGAAGCGACGAGATTATCGATAATCGTCGTCCAGTCCTCGATATCGCCAAACATTAGCGGCAATTCGGCAGCCGGAACATCGGCGGCCTTATCCCAGATATAACAGCAGATATCGAATAGGAATGAGCGCTGCAACCGGGTCATGCGGGAAGTCCCGGCAAGCCAGTCGGACGGATAGAATTCGACGTAACTATGACGCTTGTGAGTCATTGCGACTTTCCTGTCGTTTTGCCGCTAAAGCGGGATGTTGTTGATGGCGTCAGTGGGTGTGCGAGCACTGCCCGGATATATGGAGGGGCGAAACATGCGCTTGCTGGCAATCGTTCCCCCCTGCTCGTGGACACGGTCGCGCCATGTGCGAAAATCGGGCTCCAGCGCGTTCAGGGCCGCTCGCCCTCAGCAGTAAGCTCTGGACACACCGCTCCCGGAGAACCCGTCTCAGAACGGCGCAGGTCGAAGCTACGAAGGCAACGGGTTGCCATTTTTTCGCCCCGCGATACTGGCGCGCGCGCATGACGATCCACTGCAGGTGATCGGCAGCGAGCGCCCAACCATCGGCGAGCGGAAGCGGCCTGGACCCGTCCCACCTGTTGTTGGTGGCATCGGGTGGTTGAATGGGGCGGCCCGTAAACCGGGCCGCCCTTTTTGTTTGGGCTGCGTATCGTCATTCCACGCCATCCGCCTTATCAGGCAGGACTTCGACACGAGAGCGCAGGATGTAGCGGGCATGGGTGCCGGGAAACGCGCCGTGGTGCGGCTCGTGAACCGTCTCGATCTCGACCCCCGCCCTCCGCAGGCGATGGACGTAGCTCGCCCATCGAGGGGCCGGGTTGTCGATCGACGTACAACCCCGTTTCCGGGCCTGCATCAGTTCGCGGAGCGC
>JAOUMF010000359.1 GCA_029881615.1 Alphaproteobacteria bacterium
CTGAACGGCGCCTCGCCGATGCGCGGCAGAACCATGCTGTCGCTTAGCGGAAGGCTTGTGATCAGGCCGGTGCCCATGCGGTCTTCCGGTATGCGGCCCACGCCCAGCGCCTGCATGATATTTGGGGAAGGCCGTGGCACGGCGGCGCCGTCGATTTCCAGGTTTCCGGCTGCCAGCGGCAGCATCCCGGCGATAACTTCGGCCAGCTCACGCTGGCCATTGCCGGAAACGCCGGCGATACCGAGAATTTCGCCGGCCCGGACATTCAGCGATATATCGGCCAGATTGGTGCGGCCGGGCACATTGGTGGCCACGTCCCGCAGTTCCAGAAGGGGGCGACCCGGCTGTTTTTCGGGCTTCACCGGCGGTGTCAGTTCATGCCCGCACATCAGTTCGGCGAGATGCCCCTGGCTGACTTCGGGGGCATTTTCCAGATTGGCGACGACCTCGCCCAGGCGCATCACCATGACATGGCTGGTGATGGCGCGGACTTCGTGAAGCTTGTGGCTGATGAAGATCACCCCCATGCCTTCGGCGGCCATGGCGCGCAGCGCATCGAACAGCCCGTCGGCTTCCTGCGGGGTCAGGGCGGCGGTGGGTTCGTCGAGGATCAGGATGCGGGCGCCGGAAAACAGCGCCTTGATGATTTCCAGCCGTTGCTGCTCGCCGATGGTCAAATCGCCGACCAGCCGGTCCGGTTCCAGCATCAGTTGAAAATGACGACCGATTTCGTCCAGTCGCGCCCGCGCCGCAGTCTCGTCGAGCAACCCGCGCCGACCCTTGCGGCCGACCAGCAGGTTTTCCAGAACCGTATGGCGCGGCACCAGGTGGAAATGCTGATGCACCATGCCGATGCCATGGGCGATGGCGGCGGCGGAATTGTGGACCTCCACCGGCTGTCCGTCGATCTCGATGCTGCCTTCGTCCGGGCTATAGGTCCCGAACAGGATGTTCATCAAGGTGGTTTTGCCGGCGCCGTTCTCGCCCAGCAGCCCCAGGATATCGCCCGGCAGCAGGGTCAGTTCGACATCGCGGTTGGCCTGCACCGCGCCGAATCTCTTGCCGATTCCGCGCATGGCGAGCAGGGGCGTAGGCGCATTCATATTGTTGTATCCGGGAAAACCCGGCCCGGCGCGCGACAGGCGCCCCGGGCCGGGATCAGGTTGTTATTCGGACTGCGGAATGCTTTCGTCGACATTCACCCGATAGGTGCCGTCGAGAATTTCCTGGGTGCGGTCCGTGACCATCTTCGTGACGTCGGCCGGCAGTTTTTTCTCCCAGGCGTGGTAAGGCGCCAGGTACGAACCGCCCTTGCCCATGTACGAGAAGCCGCCCAGATCCTGCGCCGTGAAGACGCCGGATTTTACCATGGCGACGGCATATTTGACCGTCGGCCACATATCCCATACCGGCCCGGTGATGACCGTGTTGGGGCCCAGCGAGGACTGGTCGGACATGTTGGAAATGGCGAGGACGCCTTTTTCAGCCGCGGCTTCGACCACGCCGAAGCGTTCAGCATAGACCACGTCGACGCCGGCTTCGATCTGGGCCAGAGCCGCTTCCTTGGCTTTCGGCGGATCGAAGAAGGAACCGATGAACGAGAACTTGCACTTCACCTTGTCATTGGCCTCCTTGGCGCCGGCGCAGAACGCGTTACTCAGCCGGTTGACCTCGGGGATCGGCATTGCCGCGACCACGCCGACGATGTTGGATTTGGTCATCTTGCCGGCGATCATGCCCGACAGATAGGCCGGTTCGTGAATCCAGTTGTCGAAGACGCCGAAATTGGGTTCCGCCGGGCCGATGCCCGACCCGAATACGAAGGCGACGTTCGGGTAATCCTTGGCGACGCGGCGCGCGATACGCTCGGCCCCAAAGGAATCGCCCATGATCAGCCCATAGCCATTATCGGCATAATCGCGCATGACCCGCGCGAAATCGGCGGACTTAACGCTTTCCGACCAGGTGTATTCGACACCCAACTCGTCCCGCGCCTTCAGCAGGGCAACGTGGATCTGGTTGACCCAGGGCTCTTCGATCGGGGTCTCGAAAACGGCGGCGACCTTCAGTTTTTCCGCCGCTGTCGCTTGCCCGACCGGCGAGCCGAAGATAATGGCAACCGCCAGCGCTAGCAGAACCGCCGTGCGCTGTATCATCGATGTGAACGCTGCCGGCAGGCAGAGTCCATCTGTCTTGGATTTAAACATTGTCACGAAGCCTCCTTGTTAAACCTGTTCTGTCTACAGGGTGGTTTTGAGTGTGGTCCCCCGGATAACAGTTATTTTAGCAAATGCAACGGAAAGGGTGGATTTTATTATCCGTTTGGTCCCCTTTCCTTTGCGGCCGATTGCGGTCTCGTCTATTTGCGTTTCACCGCCGTCGGCTTCTTAACGCTTCACCGCCGTTGGCTCCTTGCGCCGGCGCGCCTCCTGCATGGCGCCGTAGAAGGGTGCGTAGGGCGGGCGGTTCACGTAGTTTCCGGCGCCTTTTTCCACATTCAGCTTGCCATCCGCCCAGACCAGCTTGCCGGCCGAAACCGTATGGCTGGGGACGCCCTTCACCGTCATCCCCTCGAAGATATTGAAGTCGATATTCTGGTGATGGGTCTTGGCCGAAATCGTGCGGGTTCCCTCCGGATCCCAGACCACCAGATCGGCGTCGGCCCCCACGCTGACCGAACCCTTGCGCGGATAGATATTGAATATCTGCGCCGCGGCGGTTGAGGTAACACGGACGAATTCGTTGGGTGTCAGCCGGCCCGTGCCGACCCCGTGATGCCACAGCACCGCCATGCGATCCTCGACCCCGCCGGTGCCGTTGGGGATCAGGCGGAAATCGTCCTTGCCGGCGGCCTTCTGCGGCGCGCAGAAACAGCAATGATCGGTCGCCGTAGTGTGCAGGTTGCCTGACTGCAGCCCACGCCAGAGGGCCCGCTGATGTTCCTTGGCACGGAATGGCGGGCTCATCACATGGGCGGCCGCGAATTCGAAGTCGGTATTGCGATAGACGCTGTCATCGACCAGCAGATGCCCGGCCAGAACCTCGCCGAACACGCGCTGGCCCTCGTTGCGGGCGCGGGTGATCGCCTCCAGCGACTGGCGGCAGGAATTATGGACGACATAGAGCGGCACATCGAGAACCTCGGCAATGCGGATCGCGCGGTTCGCGGCCTCGCCCTCAACCTCGGGCGGGCGCGACAGCGGATGCCCCTCCGGTCCGGTAATGCCCTTTTCGACCAGTTCCTTCTGCAGGGTGAAGACAAGCTCGCCATTCTCCGCGTGGACAGTGCAGACCGCGCCCAGTTCGCGCGCCCGTTGGAAGCTGTTCACCAGAATCTCGTCGTCCGCCATGATGGCGCCCTTGTAGGCCATGAAATGCTTGAAGCTGTTCACCCCATGCTCTTTCACCAGGGTTCCCATATCGCGGTGGACGGTTTCGTCCCACCAGGTGACAGCCACATGGAAGGAGTAATCGCCGCAGGATTTCTCGGACCATTCGCGCCACTGTTTGTAGGCCTCCATCAGCGGTTGCTGTGGATTGGGAATGACGAAATCGATGATCATCGTCGTGCCCCCGGCCAGCCCCGCCGCCGTGCCGGTGAAGAAATCCTCGCTGGCCACGGTGCCCATGAAGGGCAACTGCATATGGGTGTGCGGGTCGATCCCGCCCGGCATGACATATTGTCCGCCGGCGTCGACGATTTCCGCCCCGGCCGGTAT
>JAOUMF010000360.1 GCA_029881615.1 Alphaproteobacteria bacterium
CATTTCCGCCGATTCGCGGTCGGCCCACAGATATACGCCTCCCCCGGTGCGGGACTCCGGATCGCACAAATAATATTTTCGCACCAGTCCCGGCACGGTTTCATATCGCGGGGCAGAGGCTTCGAACATCTCCCTGGCGCGCTCGGCGGTGATGTCCTCGGGCAGATCGAAATTCACGATAGCCGTTATCATTGATTATGGTCTCCTGATTGCCGCCTGTTTCATCTGGCATTTCCGTCCGCCGCCACGGCGGTTCCGGCACACCCTTTTGCTCCCCGAAAATAGCCCGCCACGGCCTTTGTTGTCCAATCGTTCCATGTCGGGCGAGCCGGCCTGGGCGACAATGTTTTGCCCCGCCGTGATAAAACCGTGCCAAACTCGTCTTGCCACCCACTGTGCCTTATGTTAAAGACGGCGCGCCGTGGACGAACGGGGGCTGAAATCAAGGCTTCCGGGCTTACGGAAACGTCCGCAGCATGTGCGGGATCGTTTGGTATTTTTTCAGGGAGTATCCCTTGGCAGGCAAGGCAGCTGAGTCCGGTTTGACGGGCCGCTATGCTACGGCTTTGTTCGAATTGGCGGATGAAGGCAAGGCGCTGGATGCGGTGGCGGAAGATCTCGTTGTGCTTCAGGGCGCGATGGGCGAGAGCGAGGACATGACGCGCCTCGTGCGCAGCCCCGTGCTGGGACGCGAGGAACAGTGGAAGGCGATGTCGGCGCTTCTCGATAAGATGGGCGCCAACGATCTGACCAAGAAATTTCTTGGCGTGATCACGGCCAACCGCCGCCTGTTCGTGCTCCCGGGCATTATCCGTTCCTTTCTGGCGGAACTGGCTTCGCGTCGTGGCGAAGTGACGGCGGATGTGGTTTCGGCCCACCCGTTGAATGATTCACAGATCAAGGCGCTGGAAGATTCACTCAAGAAGGCGCTTGGCGGCAAGGTCGCTATCGCGCCGCGCGTTGATCCAACAATTCTTGGCGGACTGATCGTTAAGGTCGGTAGCCGTATGATTGACTCCTCGCTTCGCACACAGTTGCAGAAGCTCAAATTTGCGATGAAAGGGGCAGCTTGATGGAAATCCGGGCCGCGGAAATTTCCAACATCATCAAGGAACAGATCGCCGGTTTTGGCGCCGAGGCGGAAGTCGCCGAGGTTGGCCAGGTGATTTCGGTCGGTGACGGCGTTGCGCGCGTCTACGGCCTTGACCAGGTGCAGGCCGGTGAAATGGTCGAATTCCCCGGTGGTATCAAGGGAATGGCGCTGAACCTCGAATCCGACAATGTCGGTATCGTGATCTTCGGCAACGACCGTGACATCAAGGAAGGCGACACCGTCAAACGGACCGGCGAAATCGTCAACGTGCCGGTGGGCAAGGGCCTGCTCGGGCGTGTGGTCGACGGTCTTGGCAACCCGATCGATGGCAAGGGCCCGATCGAGGGCGCCGAGTACCAGCGCGTCGAGGTCAAGGCTCCGGGCATCATTCCTCGCAAGTCGGTGCATGAGCCGATGCAGACCGGCCTGAAGGCGGTCGATAGCCTGGTGCCGGTTGGCCGTGGCCAGCGCGAGCTGATCATCGGCGATCGCCAGACCGGCAAGACCGCCGTTGCCATCGACACTTTCATCAATCAGAAAACGATCAACGCAGGCGACGACGAGTCGAAGAAGCTGTACTGCATCTATGTCGCGGTCGGCCAGAAGCGCTCCACCGTTGCCCAGATCGTCAAAACCCTGGAAGACCAGGGTGCGATGGAATATTCCATCGTCGTCGCCGCGACCGCGTCGGAGCCTGCCCCGCTGCAGTTCCTGGCGCCCTATACCGGCTGCACGATGGGCGAGTATTTCCGTGACAATGGCATGCATGCGGTCATCGTCTATGACGATCTGTCCAAGCAGGCCGTTGCCTATCGCCAGATGTCGCTGTTGCTGCGTCGTCCGCCGGGCCGCGAAGCTTATCCGGGCGACGTTTTCTATCTGCATTCACGCCTGCTGGAGCGCGCGGCGAAAATGGGCGATGCAGCCGGCAACGGCTCGCTGACCGCCCTGCCGATCATCGAAACCCAGGCCGGTGACGTTTCCGCCTATATCCCGACCAACGTGATTTCGATCACCGACGGTCAGATCTTCCTGGAAACCGAACTGTTCTATTCGGGTATCCGTCCGGCCATCAACGTCGGTCTGTCGGTTAGCCGCGTTGGTTCGGCGGCGCAGATCAAGGCGATGAAGCAGGTCGCGGGCAGCATCAAGCTGGAACTGGCGCAGTATCGCGAAATGGCGGCCTTTGCACAGTTCGCGTCGGATCTCGATGCGTCCACGCAGAAGCTGCTCAGCCGCGGCGTGCGTCTGACCGAGGTCTTGAAGCAGGATCAGTATTCCCCGCTTCCCGTCGAAGAGCAGGTCATTTCGATCTTCGCCGGCGTGCGCGGATATCTGGACCCGATCGCGGTTTCCGATATTACCCGCTACGAGCAGGGCTTGCTGAGCGATATCCGGGCCAAGGGCGAGGATATCCTGGCGGCGATCCGTACCGAGCAGGCGATTTCGGACGAAACCAACGCGAAACTCACCGCGTTCATCGACAACTACGCGAAGACCTTCGCCTGATCGGCGGGGAAAGCGTAAAGATCGAATAGCGAAAGGCGGGATCGGACGGCATGCCGAGCCTCAAGGACCTAAAAATCAGGATCACCAGCGTCAAGTCGACGCGGAAGATCACGTCGGCCATGAAAATGGTCGCCGCGGCCAAATTGCGCCGTGCGCAGGAACAGGCCGAAGCCGCCCGTCCCTATGCCGAGCGCATGGATCGTATGCTGGGCTCTCTGGCCGCCGCGGCGGCCGGTCGGCCCGGGGCGCCCGCCATGTTGGCGGGCACCGGCAAGGACGATGTTCACCTGTTGATCGTCGCCACCGCGGATCGCGGTTTGTGTGGCGGTTTCAACTCGACGATCGTTCGCGCCTCGCGGGCACGGATCCGCGCCCTTCAAGATGCGGGCAAGACCGTCAAGATCCTTTGCGTGGGCAAGAAGGGCAACGATCAACTGCGTCGTGATTATCGGGATAGCATCATCGATGTCATCGCCGATATCGCCAAGCCGACGCTGACCTTTGCCGATGCCGAGGACGTGGCGGGTACGATCAGCCGCATGTACGAGGCGGGTGAATTCGATGTCTGCACGATTGTCTATAACCGCTTCCAGTCGGCGATGACTCAGGTCGTGACGCAGCAGCAGCTTATTCCTTTCGCGCCGCCGGCGGTGGCAGAAGGCGATGAAGCGGCCGGCGCCGATACGCTCTACGAGTACGAGCCCGAGGAATCGGAAATTCTGGACGCGCTGCTGCCGCGGAATATTTCCGTGCAGGTTTATCGCGCGCTGCTTGAAAACGCCGCCAGCGAGCAGGGCGCGCGCATGACCGCAATGGACAGCGCCTCCCGTAACGCCGGCGATATGATCGACAAACTGACAATCCAGTATAACCGGGCCCGTCAGGCGTCGATCACCAAGGAACTCATCGAGATCATTTCGGGTGCCGAGGCGCTGTAGGCGCTTGAAGACGGTCCGAAAACCAGGAATTTGCGAATAGGAGCTCTATAAGATGGCGAAGAACCTAGTCGGCTCAGTCTCCCAGGTCATGGGCGCCGTGGTTGACGTGCGTTTCGAAGGCGACCTGCCGGCGATCCTGAACGCGCTGCAATGCCAGAATCAAGGTCAGAACCTTGT
>JAOUMF010000361.1 GCA_029881615.1 Alphaproteobacteria bacterium
GACATCCATGGCGTTCCCGGTCGTTTCGTTGCCATTTCGGCTCCTTCACTGTTTCCGCGCAAACAAAAACGCCCACCAGCTTATCGCCGGGGGCGTTTTCTTTAAACGTCCGTCAGTGCAACGGAAGTATCACGTACGGCCTAGAAACCTTCGCGCAGCTTGCGCTTGCGCAGCAATTTCCGGAAGCGGCGCACCGCCTCGGCCTTTTCGCGGGCCTTGCGCTCGGACGGCTTCTCATAAGACCGGCGCAGCTTCATCTCACGGAAGATTCCCTCGCGCTGCATCTTCTTCTTGAGCGCGCGGAGGGCCTGATCGACGTTATTGTCGCGAACTGATACGTGCACCTTGTAATCGCCTTTCCATCATTTGCACTGGACGCAATAATCTGTGGTCGGACCGGTATCCGGTTCGACGGGATGCAGCATATAACACAGCCTTTTTCTCTTGTGAAGGGCCGCATTGCCGCACCGGCCGAATTTTTATTCCTGCCGGGATCCGTACTATAAGGACTTTACGCCCCGGCCGTCTCCTACCATATTGCGCGCCATGGCTATATTAAAAATTGCCCGGATGGGCCACCCCGTCCTGCGCCAGGTCGCCGAACCGGTCCAGGATCCCACAGCAGCGCAGGTCCATGGCCTGATCCGCAACATGATCGACACCATGCGAGACGCGGATGGCGCCGGGCTGGCGGCCCCCCAGGTGCATGTACCGTTACGCCTGGTGATATTTCACGTGCCGGCGGAACGGGCCGGAGAGTCAGAAGAATCCGCGCCGACCCCGCTGACCGTTCTGATAAATCCAGAGATCGAACCGCTGACCGAAGAAAAGAAACTGGGCTGGGAAGGTTGCCTTTCCGTACCGGGCCTGATGGGCGCGGTTCCCCGTTTCACCAAGATCCGCTATAGTGGCTTTGCGCCAGACGGAAGCCGGATTGAGCGCGTGGCCGAGGATTTCCACGCCCGCGTGGTGCAGCATGAATGCGACCATCTGGATGGCATCCTCTATCCGCAGCGCATGACCGACTTATCGCTGCTGATATTCCAGGAGGAAATGCGGCACGGCACGCCCGATGCGATGCGCGAGCCAACTGAAGATGAATCGGAGCCCGTGTGATGCCCCAGGACCGCTTGCGGATACGCGACGAACTGCTGATTGCGATGCTGCCCCATGTACCGTTCGATGGCTGGACCGACACATCGGTACGCCGCGGCGCGGAAGAAGCCGGGATCGACATGACGCAGGCGCGGGATGCGTTTCCGGGCGGCGCCGCGGATATGGTGGAACATTTCAGCGACTGGTCGGACCGGCAGATGCTGACGGCCCTGGAAGAAATGGACCTGCCGTCCATGCGGGTGACCGAGCGGGTGCGAACGGCGGTGAAAATCAGGCTGCGCCAGGCCGAACCGCACCGCGAAGCCGTGCAACGCTCCCTCGCCTTTCTGGCCATGCCGCAAAACGCATTGCTGGGCGCGAAGCTGCTCTATCGCACGGTGGATGCCATCTGGCATATGGCGGGCGACACCGCAACGGACTGGAATTTTTACAGCAAACGCGGCCTGTTGGCCGGCGTGTTCAGCGCCACCGTACTGTACTGGTTGAATGACAAATCAGAAGATTACGCCGAAACATGGGATTTTCTGGACCGCCGCTTGCGCGACGTCGCGACCTTCGGCAAGGCGACAGGAAAGCTGAAGGAACGCCTGAAGGGTTTCCCGCGGCCCTACCGACCCGCTCACCGCTGATGACGAAGGGGGAGGCGCTACCCCCGACCGCCCCTCGGCTTCAACCGCGTGACATGCCCCATCTTGCGGCCCGGCCGGGTTTCGGCCTTACCATATAAATGTAGATACGCGCCCGGTTCGGCCAGAATTTCCGGCCAGGCGTCAACCTCGTCGCCGATCAGGTTCTTCATCACCGCGTCGGAATGCCGGTCGGTCGACCCCAGCGGCAGGCCGCAGACGATACGCACAAGCTGCTCGAACTGGCTTGTCAGGCAGGCATCGATTGTCCAGTGGCCTGAATTATGCGGGCGCGGCGCCATTTCGTTGACCAGCAAATCATCGTCCCGGGTCACGAACATCTCCACGCCCATGACGCCGACAAGGCCGATCTCCCGGGCGATCCGATGCGCAATTTCCTCTGCCTTCGAGGCCACGCCGGTCGAGATCCCGGCCGGCGCAATGGTGGTATCGAGAATATGATTTACATGACGGTTTTCAACGGCCGGCCATGTCGCAATCTCGCCATCGATCCCGCGCGCCACCATGACCGAAACCTCACAGGCGAAATCCACGAAGCCTTCCAGGATACAGCTATCGGCGCCAATCGAAGCCAGCACATCGGCTGCATCGGCGCCGTCGCGCAAGGCCGCCTGGCCCTTGCCATCATAACCGAGCCGGGCGCTTTTCAACACCGCCGGCCGGCCGACCCGCGCCTCGGCGGCCCCTAGCGACGCCAGATCGGTTACCGCCGCCCACGGCGCCGTGCCGATGCCGATACCGTTCAGGAAGGATTTCTCCCTTATACGGTCCTGGCAGATTTCCAGCACATTGGCACCGGGATAGACCGGCGTTACGGCATCGACGCGGCGTACCGCCTCGACCGGAATGTTCTCGAACTCCAGCGTAACCACATCTACCGAGCGGGCGAATTCATCAAGCGCGGCCTCGTCATCATAGGAAGCACGAGTGGTTCGGGCCGACACCTGCGATGCCGGAATATCCGATTCCGGTGCATAAATATGACACTGATAACCCAACCGGGCCGCCGCCATTGCGGTCATGCGCCCCAGCTGGCCACCTCCGAAAACACCGATGATGGAATTAGGCGGAAGACGGTCAGGCATTTTCATCCTTCGGCGTCAAGGCGACCGATTCAGTCTGGTTCGCGCGCCACTTTGTCAGGGCCGCGTCCACCGCGTCGTCCGACAACGCCACGACCGAAGCCGCCAGCAACGCTGCGTTTATGGCGCCGGGCTTGCCGATCGCCAAGGTTCCCACCGGCACGCCGCCTGGCATCTGCACGATGGACAAAAGGCTGTCCATGCCCTTCAAGGCCTTGCTTTCCACCGGTACACCAAACACCGGCAGGGTAGTCATCGCGGCGACCATGCCCGGCAAATGCGCCGCGCCCCCGGCGCCCGCGATAATGACCTTGAGGCCACGCTCCTTGCCGGACTTGGCATAGTCAGCCATACGGTCCGGGGTTCGATGGGCCGATATGATCTTCGCCTCATGGGCAACACCCAGTTCCGCCAGAATCGCGGCTGCGTGATGCATTGTGGACCAGTCCGACTGGCTACCCATGATGATCCCGACAAGTGGCTTGTTCGACATAACGGCAACTCCTATTCCGGCCCGAAGCGGCGGTTGGAAGCGGCGCATTATAGGAATGCCGACCAACCGCGCAAGGCCGCCTTTAATCCCGCGAGCGCGCGCCGCATAAAATCGCGAAACCTTGGCGCCTTACAATATTCACCAACTTGCCATCTGTTAACCTTACAAAAATGTTACCGCTCTCGAACAGATTGGTTGGAATAATGTTCGACGATTCACACTTTGTTATCGTTTTTTAACGAACATGTAATCGTTGCGAAACAAAACAACGACCGCGAAGGAAGATAAGCGCACGACGTCAGGCTTTATGGGCATCACAGCCACACAAGGTGGCTAGCTGTGCTTTGGCGAGAAGCCTCGCGCCATTC
>JAOUMF010000362.1 GCA_029881615.1 Alphaproteobacteria bacterium
GTCGATCGACCTCAAGGCCTTTCGCAAAATAGCCCGGCGGGCGCCGGCGGGCCGCGCCGAATTGGCGCCCTTGGCGCCCATTGGTCAGCGCATCGCCGTCGCGCGGGACGAAGCCTTCGCCTTCTGTTACGCATCGGTACTGGAAGGCTGGCGCGCGGCGGGGGCAGAACTGTCCTTCTTTTCGCCGCTGGCCGACGAGGCCCCGGTTGACGGCGCGGATGCGATCTACCTGCCTGGCGGCTATCCGGAACTGCAGGCGGGACGTCTCGCCGGCAACGGGCAGTTCATGGGCGGCCTGCGCGAGGCTGCGGCGCGCGGCGCCGCCGTCTATGGGGAATGCGGGGGCTATATGGTTCTGGGGCAGGGACTGATCGATGCAAACGGAACACGCCACACCATGGCCGGATTGCTGCCGCTGGAAACTTCCTTCGCCGACCGCAAGCGGCATCTGGGTTATCGCCTAGTGACCGCGGCAAGCGATTCGCCGGTGGGGAACAACGGCCAACGTTACACGGGCCACGAATTCCATTACGCAACCATCCTGACCGAGGGCCCGGCCGACCCGCTATTTACCGCAACCGATGCGCTGGATGTCGATCTGGGCCTTGCCGGGCTGGTCGCGGGGCGGGTTGCGGGCTCCTTCATCCATCTGATAGACCGGGCGCCATGAACGAAAAACAACCATTCTGGAAAATCACCGCGCTGGAAGACATGACGGCGCGGCAGTGGGAATCGCTGTGCGACGGCTGCGGATTATGCTGCCTGAACAAGCTGGAAGATGAAGAGACCGGCGAAATCCACTACACGCGCGCGGCCTGCAAATTTCTCGATATCGGCGCCTGCCGCTGCAAGGATTACGAAAACCGGCAGGAAAACGTGCCCGACTGCGTGGAACTGACACCGGCGCGCATGCGCAGCCTGCATTGGCTGCCGAACAGTTGCGCCTATCGCCTGGTGGCCATGGAGCAGGACCTGCCCTGGTGGCATCCGCTGGTATCCGGCGACCCGGAAACGGTGCATGGGGCCGGCGTCTCGGTGCGCGGCCGCGTGGTTTCCGAGGACGATGTCGGGGATCTGGAGGATTTCCTGATCAACTGGGCCCTGCCCGGGGGCCCGATCAAGCGGAAACCGAAGAAGCGGTACGCCGAAGATTGACCAGTGCAAGGCCGGTAAAGATCAGCAATGCCGCGCCCCATATCCAGGGGCTGTGGCTTTCGCCGAACAGCAGGATGCCCCAGGCGATCCCGGCCAGGGTCACGATATAGCCGGTGAAGCTCATGAAGACCGGTCCGGCGAGGCGCAGCACCTCGAAGAAAATCAGATAGGCGATGCTGGAAATAACGATCTGGCCGACGATGCCGATTTCGGCCTCGCCCATCCGCGGGCCGGGCAGATAGAGCACGTCCATCAGGAACACCGCGGGTGTCAGCAATATTGCGGCGGCCAGAAGCATGCCGGCGGCCAGCGGCAGCGACCTTGTATCGGGCGGCCGCAAACGCGCAGCCAGCACGTTGTTTATGGCATAAAGCGCCGGTGTCGCCAGCGCCAACAGGAACCAGGGCGCGGCATCGGGGTCCGGTAGGCTGGCCTTCGGCAGAACGATCAGCGCCACACCCGCCAACCCGAACATCACCCCGGCGAAACGCAGCATCGAAAACCGCTCCATTTTCAGCCCGACGGCGATCGCATAGGTTATCAGGGGCACGAACGGGATCGTCAGAACCATCACCCCGGCCGGCAAATGAGCAATCGCCGCCACCAGATTTACGTTCGGCAGCGCGATCCCGAACAACCCGATGGTGAAATAATAGCGTAACCATTCCCGGCCCAGCGGAATGCGCATGCCCCGTATCCAGCAGGCCGCCGCCACGATCAAACCGCCGCCCAGCCCCTGCCAGAAGGTATAGGCCACCGCGTGAACCCCGCCATTGGCGGCCATCTTGGAAAAGGCAAAAGCCAGCCCCCACATGCCGCCCAACAACAGGATCATCCCCAGCGGCACGGCGAGCCTGACCTGCCCGGCGGCCAGAGGCGTTATCGGTTGCGGTTGCGATGTCATCGATCAGACATAAGGTAAAGCAGGACACGGCGCCAGTTCCGTCGACAGGCAGCGAAAAGAAGGGGCAAAAAACGGCGGAAAACGTCTGTGCATGGGATTGATCCCCGACTCTGATTCCGGTTCCGCCGCCGAGGCAGGTTACCCGATCCTCCTTGCCGCCGCGCCGCCATGCGGCTATCAGGGGGACATGGTCGATTCCCGAATGATTGAACTTGGCGGGCGCGAGGTTGCGCTGGTAGTGCGGCGCAGCCCCCGGGCGCGGCGGCTGTCGCTGCGCATTCCCGGCCGCGACGATTCGGTCGAACTGGTGCTGCCGCCCCGCGCCGCCGAGTCGGATGGGCTGGCCTTTCTGCAATCGCGCGCCGACTGGGTGCTGGAACGGCTGGGACGGATGCCGGCGCGGATTCCCTTTGGCGACGGCGCCGTGCTGCCGCTGGGGGGTACGCCGCATCTTTTGCGCCATGTGGGCCCGCGCGGTACGCCTGTGCGCGTCGAGGGTGGTGAAATTCTGGTTGCCGGACCGCCGGAACATATGGCGCGCCGGGTTGGCAATTGGCTGCGCGCCGAGGCCAAGAGGCGTATCGAGCCCACCGCCCATCGGATGGCCGCGCGGATCGGCCATGAAGTCACGCGGGTCACCGTTCGCGACCAGAAAAGCCGCTGGGGCAGTTGTGCGCGGGGCGGGCGGCTGTCCTTTAACTGGCGGCTGCTTCTGGCCCCCCAATGGGTGCTGGATTACGTGATCGCGCACGAGGTCGCCCACCTGGCGGAACCCAACCATTCGCCAGCCTTCTGGGCCGTGGTCGCCTGCCTGAATCCCGATGCCAAAGCCGGGCGCGCCTGGTTGCGCCAGCAGGGCATGGAATTGCATCGGTATGGCGCATGAACAGGCCCGGTAGCCGCAGCCTTATCAGCCTGCTGACGGCGCTGGTGGCGCTGGGGCCGGTGTCGATCTCGCTCTATGTGCCCTCGATGCCGGCGCTGGCGATCGAATTCCAGGCCTCGCCGGGGCTGGTGCAACAGACCTTCACGATCTTCGTTATCGGCTTTGCCGCGGCGCAGCTGGTCTATGGCCCGCTGGCCGACCGTTTCGGGCGACGCCCGGTATTGATCGGCGGATTGATCCTTTATATCGCGGCCAGCCTCGCCTGTGCCCTGTCATCGGGCATCGACCAGTTCCTTGTCGCGCGCCTGGCCCAGGGGTTGGGCGCCTGCGTCGGACCGGTGGTCGTGCGGGCCATCGTGCGCGACAAGTTCGAACGCGCCGACGCGGTGCGGGCCTTTGCCTTCATCGGCACGGCAATCGCACTGGCGCCGGCCGTCGGACCGCTTATCGGCGGCTTTCTGGAGGTCTGGTTCGGCTGGCGGTCGGCCTTCCTGTTCCTGGTCGGATACGGTTTTCTGATGACCGGGCTGGTGGTGGCGCGACTGGAAGAGAGTATTCCCGAACGCGACCCCCGCGCCACCGACCCGCTGAGGCTGATCCGCAATTATGCCAGCCTGCTGTCAAACAGGCGCTATCTGGGCTATATGGCGCCGATTACCTTCTGTTTCGGCGGTCTGTTTGCCTATAACGCCACCGCGCCCTTTCTGTTCATCGACCGGCTGGGCCTTTCGCCCGATCAATTCGGCATG
>JAOUMF010000363.1 GCA_029881615.1 Alphaproteobacteria bacterium
AGTTCGCCGGTACCGGGCACGAAGTTGATTTGCAGATAATTGGCAAATACCGCGTTGCCCGCCAGATAGGCGATGAAGCCAAAACAACCGGCGGCGATCATCACTGGCACGATGGCCAGACCATCCAGCCCGTCGGTCAAATTCACCGCATTGGACGCGCCTACCATCACGAAAACCGCGAAGGGAACAAACAGGAACCCCAGGGGCACCAGCAACTCCTTGAGAAAAGGCACGGCCAATCCGGTAGACAGCGGCTCTTTGGTGATATTGACCAGAATCCAGGCCGCGATGCCGGCAATAGCGATCTCGCAGACAAGCTTCAATTTACCGGGCAACCCCTTTGAGTTGCGTTTGGACAGCTTCAGATAATCGTCGCCGAAACCAACCGCGCCAAAGCCAACGGTGACCAGCAAGACAATCCAGACATAAGCGTTCTTCAGATCGGTCCATAACAGCGTGCTGATACACAGCGCCAGCAGGATCAGGAAACCGCCCATGGTCGGCGTTCCCGCCTTGGCCAGATGCGATTCCGGCCCATCCGTACGGATCGGCTGGCCCGCGCCCTGTTGCGACTTCAGCCAGTTGATGACCCATGGCCCCAGCAGAAAGCTGAGGAACAGCGAGGTCATCATCGCGCCGCCGGTCCGAAAAGTAAGGTAACGGAACAGGTTGAAGGCCTGAAAATCGTCCGCCAGCGGGGCCAGTAAATTATACAGCATCCAGTTGCCCTCTATCCCCGTTTGCCCGCGGCGCATGCCTGCCCGCGAGGATCAGCGCCCAGCGCCAGCAAAGCCTCGACCACCGGCGCCATTCGGCTGCCCAGCGATCCCTTGACCGTCACCACATCGCCGTCGCGGACCGCTTCCGTCAGCGGCCCGATCAGCCCGTCACTGGTTCCGGCATGCAGCGTATCAATGCCCGGTGGCACGGCCGCGACCAGCCCCGACATATCGGGCCCGCAGGCGAACAGCATGTTCACCCCCGCGTCTGCCAGATCGGGGGCCAGACCGGCATGAAGGATCGCGCTGTCCTTACCCAGTTCCAGCATGTCGCCCAGCACGGCAATACGGCGTGCGCCGGCGCCGACGGGTGTCGCCCCAAGCACGGCAATGGAAGCGCGCATCGAGGCCGGACTAGCGTTGTAGCTTTCATCGATCACGGTGAATATTCCACCGTCCGGCAGCCGCACCCTGTGCCGCAACCCCCGCCCTTTCGGCGGAAATGTATCGGCCAGCGCCGCGGCGGCCTTGTCCAGATCGGCCCCGAGAAGCCAGGCCACACCAAGCACCGAAACGCCGATCATCGCCCAATGACGGCCGGCGCCACCGGTGCGGAACCGGATGCGCCGCCCCGCGAGATCCGCCTCGACATGATTGCCGCCATCCTCAATTCGCCAGTCGATGAGATGGAAGTCCGCGCCCGGGGTTGCGCCGAACGAGAATACCCGGCCGATTCCAACCTCTTTCGCCAGCCGCTTCAACCGTTCGAAATGTCGGTTTTCCGCGTTCAGGACAGCCGCGCCATCGGCGCCCATGCCGGCGAATATTTCACCCTTGGCGTCGGCGATTGCTTCCTCGGACTCAAAGAATTCAAGATGCACCGACTCCACCGTGGTAACGATGGCCACGTTGGGACGCAGCAATTTGGACAATGGCGTAAGTTCCCCGGCATGATTCATGCCCAGTTCGAATACGCCATAAATCGATTCAGCCGGCATGCGGGCCATGGAAAGTGGCAGGCCCCACTGATTATTCAGATTACCGACAGTAGCGGTGGTCGGGGCCTGTTGCGACAAAACCTGCGCCAGCGCCTCCTTGGTGCTGGTCTTGCCAACGCTGCCGGTGATCGCCACCACCCGCGCCTTGCCGCGATCCCGCGCGGCACGCGCCAGCCTATTCAGCCCTTCGTCGGTGTCCGCGACGATCAGCAGCGGCATGCCGTCGTCCGCCGCGCCGTCTGCCCAGTCGCGGGCGACCATCGCCGCCGCCGCGCCCTTAACCAATGCATCCTTCACATGCAAATGACCGTCGGTGTTCGGCCCGCGTATCGCGATGAACAGATCCTCCGGCTCGACTGTGCGACTGTCTATGGAGACGCCGGTTACGGTCCAGTTGCCTTGCGCCGTTCCGCCAGTCGCCGCGGCCGCGTCCTTTGCTGTCCACAGGGCGGTCATGCCGACACCTCCCCGCGCGCCCGCACCGCGTCGCGCACGGCGTCGGAATCCTTGAAAGGCAGGACTTGGTCACCAACGATCTGGCCGGATTCATGGCCCTTGCCCGCGACCACCAGGATATCGCCAGGCTCAAGCGCCGCGACGCCAACACGGATCGCCTCGGCGCGATCACCGATCTCTTGGGCATCCGGGCAACCGGCCATGGCCTGACGCCTGATTTCCGCTGCATTCTCGCTGCGCGGATTGTCATCCGTGACAATGACACCATCCGCAAATCGCGCGGCGATTTCACCCATTACCATGCGCTTACCGGCGTCGCGATCCCCGCCACAGCCAAACACCACGGTTAGTTTCCCGGTCACGAAGGGGCGTAGCGCCGTCAGAACCGTCCGCAACGCATCCGGCGTATGGGCGAAGTCGACGATCGCTACCGCGCCATTTTCCAAACGGGCCGCGACTTCCATCCGGCCCGGCACCGGTTGCAGGCTTGGCAACGCCGCCACTGCCGCATCCACATCCGCGCCGCAGGCGACGGCGAGAGACAACGCGCAAAGCGCGTTGAGCAGCTGGAACCGGCCCGGCAGAGGGAATTCGGCATCAACGGTTCGGCCATTCACCGACAGGGTCAGCTGCCAGCCTGTGCCGGTAATTTCGGCTTTCGGACAATAGATATCGCCCGCCTCGATCCCGTAAGTCATGAATTTCAGCCGGCGCCGTACGGCAATCGCGGCGACGCGTTCCTGATCCGGCTCTTCATAACAGGCAACGGCCGGCGCGCCTTCCGGCAACAGCTCTTCAAACAGCCGCAGTTTGGCCCGCCGATAAGCCTCGGGAGTTCCGTGATAATCCAGATGATCACGCGAAATATTGGTCAACGCACCCGCCGACAGCGTCACCCCGTCCAGCCGATACTGATCCAGCCCGTGGCTGGAAGCCTCCATCGCCAGATGATCGATCCCCACCTTGGCGAGTTCGGACAATGTCGCATGCAGCGCCACCGGGTCGGCCGTGGTCAGCGACGGCCCGGTATCCAGATCGGGATGGCCGGAAGATACGCCCAGCGTTCCCATGCTGGCGGATTTTTCACCCAGATGGGCCCAGATCTGGCGCAGGAAGGTGGCGACCGAGGTTTTGCCGTTGGTTCCCGTCACCGCAGCGACGGTCGCCGGTTGCTCACGGTAAAAGGCCGCGGCCATCAAGGCCAGCCGACGGCGCGGATTGACATCGGTTATCAGGGTCACGCCGGGAGGAACGGCATCCGTCGGCGTACCTTCGGGCGCCAACACCGCAACCGCGCCGGCCGCAACGGCGGCGCCGATGAACCCGCGCCCGTCATGTACCGAACCGGGCAACGCCGCAAACAGCGTACCCGGCCGTACAGTCCGGCTGTCGGAGGTCAGAGCCATGACCTCCGGCCCGCCGTCCAGATCGGACGGAACCCCGCCTGCCTGCAGCGCGGCCCGATATGCGTTTTCACCGATCAGTTCAATAAGACGCAAGCCTGCG
>JAOUMF010000364.1 GCA_029881615.1 Alphaproteobacteria bacterium
GGACCCGGTCAGATCGGCCGAGCCACCGACCATTTCGGGAACCGCGGCGGTCAGCACTTCCAGCACCTTTTGCGACGAGACACGGGTCGCCAGCTTGGGCTTTTCCTCGCTCATCCGTTTCTTGAATTCGTCCAGCGCGGTTCCCCAGCCCAGCGGCAGGTCGCCGGCGGCGGCGCGTTCGAATATGTTGCGCGCGTCCGTATCCAACGCAGACAGGCGGCCTTCCCAGGCGGTGCGTTCCGCAGCGCCGCGCGCACCAGCCGTGCGCCAGGCTTTCAAAATGTTATCCGGTATTTCGAAGGGACCGTGCGGCCAGTTCAGTTTTTCACGCGCGCCGGCGATTTCCTCGGCGCCCAGCGGCGAGCCGTGGGTCGAGGATGTGCCGGCCTTGGTCGGCGCGCCGAAGCCGATAACCGTCTTGCAGGCAATCAGCGAGGGGGCGCCGGTTTTCTTGGCCGCCGTGATCGCCGCGTCGATGGCGTCGGGGTCGTGGCCGTCCACGCGGGCCACGTCCCAGCCCGAGGCCTTGAAGCGCGCCAACTGGTCGTCGCCGACCGAGATGTCGGTCTTGCCGTCGATGGTGATGCCATTGTCGTCGAACAGTACGATCAGCTTGCCCAGTTTCAGATGCCCGGCCAGCGAGATCGCCTCGTGGCTGACGCCTTCCATCAGGCAGCCGTCGCCGGCCAGCGCATAGGTGTAATGATCGACGATGCCGTCGCCGTGGCGGGCGGCCATCATGCGTTCGGCCAGCGCCAGCCCGACCGCGGTGGCAACGCCCTGGCCCAGCGGGCCGGTGGTCACCTCGATACCGGGGGCATGGCCATATTCGGGATGGCCTGCGGTCTTCGCGCCGAGCTGGCGGAAATTCTTCAACTGACCGATATCCATGCCCGGATAGCCGGTAAGATGCAGCAGCGAATAGAGCAGCATCGAACCATGCCCGGCCGACAGCACGAAGCGGTCGCGGTCCGGCCAGTTTGGCTCCGACGCATCGAATTTCAAATGGCGGGCGAACAGCACTGTCGCCACATCGGCCGCGCCCATCGGCATGCCCGGATGGCCGGAATTGGCTTGCTGCACGGCGTCCATCGACAGGGCGCGAATAGCATTCGCCATATCGGCGATGCCGGCGGACTGTTTCTGCGTTTCGGCGGTACTCATATGATCAGATCCCCGATGTCTTCCCCGTTCAACATAGACCTACCCGCGCCATAAACGCCCGTCCATTCCGGTGAAACGCGCTATTCTTATAGCCTTTTGCGCGTAGCAGGCAGGTCAGGATGCCGTTTGGCCAGTATAGCAACAAGGCGGCAAAATGCCGCCGTGCGGCGGTGGCGTCAATGGCCAACACTAGCGGGTAGGTAGGAAAAATGACGCATCCGGTATTTTTTCCGCCGCCCATCTGTGGACAAGTCTGTGGATAAGATTTCAGTGCGGTCGGTGCCGCCATGGGCTTACGAAACTCATGAGACTCTGCTAGTACTATTTTCGATAAAGCATGATGTCGACAGCATGCATTGACCTTTGCGCGGCGGGCAAGTTACATCCGGATATGGGCGACGCGGTGAAAATAACCGAGAAAGTTGAAGCGCTGACAGATGGGGCGCCGGATCAGCATGCCGGCGTGCTGCCCTATCAGGCGATGCTGGCGCTGATCGAAGACGGGCAGATACTGGCCGATGTGGCAATTCCGGAAAGCCAGGTTCAGCCCGCCAGCATGGATTTGCGCCTGGGGCGGACGGCCTATCGGGTGCAGGGCAGTTTCCTGCCCGGGCCAAACTGCGCGGTGATGGAGAAGATCAAGCGTTTCCGAATGCACGAAATCGACCTTGCCGGTGGCGCGGCGCTGGAAAAGGGCTGCGTCTATATCGTGCCGCTGATGGAATCGTTGAAGCTGGATCGCGGCATTTCCGGCATTGCGAATCCAAAGAGCTCTACCGGGCGGCTGGATATCTTTACCCGCCTGATCACCGATAACGCCACGGAGTTCGAGCGTGTTCGCGACGGTTACGAGGGGCCGCTCTACCTGGAAATTTCCCCGCGCAGTTTCAGTATCGTGGTTCATGAAGGATCGCGGCTGAACCAGTTGCGCCTGCGCCGCGGCGCGTCCGCTTACAGCGATGCCGCGATTCGCCAGCTGCATGAAAAGGTCGGGTTGATCGACCGGGCGCCGGGCGAGGAAGACGTCTCCAACGGTCTGGGGCTGAGCGTCGATTTGAGTGGCGAGAGTGACGGCGGGCTGGTTGGCTGGCGGGCTCGGCATCACGCGCCGCTGATTGATGTCGAGAAGATCGCCCATTACGATCCGCTGGAATTCTGGGATCCCATCACGGTGCGGCCGGGCGAGGGCATATTCCTCAATCCCGACGATTTCTATATTCTGGCCTCGAAGGAGGCGGTCAGGGTGCCGCCGGACTGCGCGGTTGAAATGGTCGCCTACGACACGCTGGTTGGCGAATTCAGGGTACATTACGCGGGTTTCTTCGATCCCGGTTTCGGCTGGTTCGACGATGTGGCGGGCCATACCCGCGCCGTGCTGGAAGTGCGTTCGCACGAGGTGCCGTTCCTGCTGGAGGACGGACAGATCGTCGGGCGGCTGGCCTATGACAAGTTGATGGAAGTGCCCGACAAGCTGTATGGCGCCGGTATCGGGTCCTCGTACCAGGGGCAGGGGCTGATGCTGTCGAAGCAGTTCAAACGGCCGGGAGGATTGAGATGAGCCGAATCGCGGAGGCGCTCGCCAGGCTGGATGCCGCCATCGCGCGGATCGAACGGGCCGGTGCAAAGTCGAAGTCCGTTCCTACCGATCTGGAAATGGCGGCGGAATTGCGTCGGGCGCGGGCGGATTATGCGGCGCTGAAGGATAAAACGGATGGCGTGGCAAAACGTCTGGACGCCGCCATCGGACGGCTCGGCGGCGTTCTCGGCGAGCCGGTGGAGTAGGGGCTATGGGACAGGTTACCGTTAATCTGAATGGCCATCACTATACGATCGGCTGCGCCGATGGCGACGAGGGCCGGCTGAAGGTTCTCGCCGAGGATATCGACAAGCGCATGATGTCGCTTGTCGATGCGGTCGGCCAGGTCGGCGATGCGCGGTTGCTGGTGATGCTCAGCCTGTTGTTGCTCGACGAGCTGGAAGAGGCGCGTGGCGCCGGCGCCGTCCCGTCCGGGGAGGATGATGCCACGGCCGAGGCTATCGAAAGTCTCGCCGCGCGCATGGAATCGCTTGCCGAACGCATGGAAGCAACCTAGATAGTGAGGCCGGGCGACTGCTGCGTGGTGCGTGAGTCGTCAAGATCCCTGGGGCCGATTACCACCTCTAGGGAGCTGTCCCTGCCGGGATCGTGGTCCCGGTATATGGCGCCCACCTGCGCAAGCAGGCCCGAGAGGACTCTATGACCACGGCCAATGTGGCAGCGCCCGACCCGATATACGCCACCCGCCAGCGGGCGGCGTATAATTTTTTTGTCCAACATGAACAGGTTCCATGACAGCCATCGCCGACATCGACGAAGCAAAGCGCGCCTTGCGCCGGGAAGCAACCGCGCGGCGGGGTGAACTGGCGACGCCGGAAGATGCCGGACGGCTTTTGATCGACAATCTGCTGGGCGCCGGGGCAATCCCCGACGCCCAGCAGATTGTCGATCAAAAGCCGTCCGGCATCTTCC
>JAOUMF010000365.1 GCA_029881615.1 Alphaproteobacteria bacterium
GGGGACTTGGCGGCTTCCTGGCAAGCAAGGGGGTCGAATTATCGGCCCTGCGTCATCAGGTGGAAGTAAGCCTGTCATGGCGAAATCTGGTGGAGCGCAAGTTCAGGAACCAGGCAGTCGTCGGCGAAGACGAGATCGATGACGCCCTGGCCCAAATCCAGGAAAACCAGGGCAAACCACGCAACCTCGTTTCCGAGATCTTTCTGGCCGTCGACGAGGCGAACCAGGATGCGCAGGTCGGTCGGGCGGCAATCGGACTTATCGAACAGTTACGCGGAGGCGCCGGTTTCGATGCCTTGGCCAGCGCCTTTTCGCAGAATGCAGCCGCGGCAACGGGCGGCGACCTGGGCTGGCTGGTTCCCGGCCAACTCGACCCTCAGCTCGAACAGGAACTGGCCAGGATGCAACCGGGTCAGGTGGGGGGGCCGTTCCGGACACTGGACGGCTATCACATCATCGCGCTACGGGACCGGCGACTTCCCGGTGGATCGTCGCCTAACCAGGTAACCGTGGATCTGCGGCAGATCAATTTACCCCTGTCGTCGCAAGCCAAGGAAGACGAAGTTCGCGCCGTTGTGCAGGCCGCTACGCAAATCCGTGATGAAATCACGACTTGCGATTCCCTGGCGACCGCGGCATTGCCGGGTGGAGTGAAAGTCGCGAATATCGGACGGGTACGTATCGGCGATCTGGCCGCGCCCCTGCAGCCCGCGCTTATGGGGCTTCAAACAAACCAGATGAGCCAACCGCTACGCGGGCCGCGAGGCGTTATGCTGTTGATGGTATGCGCGCGTGAGTCGGAAACTACGGAATTGCCCAGCCGGGAAATAATCAAGGGACAACTGGCGGGTCAGAAAATGGACCTTCTGGCACGGCGTTATCTCCGTGATCTACGGCGCGCGGCATTCCTGGACATCCGCGAATGACAACCCCGCCTATCGCACTCACGATGGGAGAACCGGCCGGCGTGGGAGCGGAGATCGCCTTAAAGGCCTGGATGCGGCGTGACGAACTTAAACTGCCCCCCTTCTTCCTGCTGGATGACCCCAGGCGCCTTGCCCGGCTCGCGGAGAATCTGGATTGGCCCATAGATTTGGCGGAAATCGATAGCCCCGCCGAAGCCACTGGCGCCTTTGGCCAGGAGTTGCCCGTGCTGCCCCGCCCCCTGCCCGGCAGCGTTCTGCCCGGAACACCCGATCCGGCGAACGCCCCTGCGGTATTGACGGCGATCGAGGATGCCGTCGGGATGGTCCTGGACGGCGACGCGGCCGCGCTGGTCACCAACCCGATCAACAAGGCGGTCCTGTATGAAGCCGGTTTCCGGCATCCCGGCCATACGGAATTCCTGGCCGAACTGGCCGGGCCGGATGTAAAGCCGGTCATGATGCTGGCCTGCCCCGGCTTGCGCGTAGTGCCCGTGACGATCCATATCGCCCTTGGCGAGGTAGCGAAAAACCTGAATCAGGGCGAGATCGAGCGCGTTGTCCGCACCACGGCGCGAGCGCTGAAAAGAGATTTCGGCATCGCGAACCCGCAAATCGTGATCGCGGGGCTGAACCCCCATGCCGGCGAGGGCGGCGCCATGGGGCGCGAGGAAATCGAAATCATCAAGCCGGCGGTGGATATATTGAAGAGCGAACAGATTTCCGTTCTGGGGCCAGCCCCCGCCGATACGCTGTTCCATGAACGCATCCGCAAGACCTATGACGCGGCAATCTGCATGTATCACGACCAGGCGCTGATTCCGATCAAGACCATCGATTTCCATAACGGCGTCAATATCACGCTGGGCCTGCCCTTCATTCGCACCTCGCCCGACCATGGCACCGCCTTCGAGATCGCCGGTACCGGCGTTGCCGACGAACGCAGCCTCGTCGCCGCCATCCGCGAAGCCGCCGCCATGGCGGAACAACGCGGCATAAGCCGGTGAGCAGAGATCCCGTTCCCGACGCCGTCGAGGCCCTGACGCCACTGCGTGAGGTGATCGCCCGCCATGGGCTGGCGGCGCGCAAAGGGCTGGGCCAGCATTTCCTGCTCGACCTGAATCTGACCAGCCGCATCGCCCGGGCCGCGGGCGATATCGGCGAGGGAACGGTCGTCGAGATCGGCCCGGGCCCCGGCGGCCTGACCCGCGCGCTGTTGATCGAGGGCGCGGCGCGGGTAATTGCCATCGAGCGTGACGGGCGCTGTATCGAGGCGCTGGCGGACCTAATCAAGGCTGCGGACGGACGCCTGGAAATAGTCGAGGCCGACGCGCTGAAAGTGGAGATTGACTCGTTAGGCGCGCCGCCCCGGCGAATTGTCGCCAACCTGCCCTATAACGTCTCGGTTCCGCTGCTGATTGGCTGGCTGGAGAAGGCCGGGCAGATCGCATCCATGACCCTTATGTTCCAGAAGGAAGTCGCCGACCGCATCACCGCCACGCCGGGCAACAAGTCCTATGGGCGCCTGGCGGTTCTGGCGAACTGGCGCTGCCGCACCCGCAAGCTGTTCGACATTCCCGCGCGCGCCTTCACCCCGCCGCCCAAGGTCATCTCATCGGTGGTGGAACTGGTCCCTTACGACGAACCGCCTCATCCTTGCGACATGGATGCACTGCAGGCGGTCGCGGCCGCCGCCTTCGGACAACGCCGCAAGATGCTGCGCCGCTCGCTGGCCAGTTTGAACGTCAATACCGAAGCACTGCTGGAAACCGCCGGCATCGACCCCACCGCGCGCGCCGAGACGCTGGACATAGCCCAATTCGCGGCGTTGGCGCGGGCCTACATGGCCAGATAACGAAAACTTGGCCCCACGCCCTTTTCGGGCATTATGGGGACCGCAAATGAATCAATATTGGAGGCTAAATTGAAACTCTTCATCGCTCCGCCCTGGCTGCGCCTGTTCCTTCTGTTCAGCGGAACCGTCACATGGGTCGGCATCTGGCACACCGGCTTTTCGGTTGCAAGCTGGATACTCTACATCCCGGCGACAATGTTCGTCTTCGCCGCCGTGACCGGCATCTGCCCAGGCGCGATCCTCTCGCGAAAGGCTCTGCCCCCCAAGGGGGACTAAAGCCCGCTGAAGCGGATCGCCCCTAACGCACCACGCAATGCTTGGCGTAATCGCCGGCGTCGTTGAACGACCAGTCGCCCTTCGGCTTCTTGTCCATCATTTCGCACCAGGCCTTGGTGCCGACTTCCGGCTCGCAAGCGGTCAGCAATAATGTTGCGACGAGAATCAGCGTGACGCGTATCATGGGGTGACACTTTCCAATGGTAATCGGCAATGCCCCGAGATTAGGCGAAGCCGCGCCCGGCCGCAATCCGGGCGACATTATGGGCGACCGAAACGAGAAAAAACAAGCATGGAACAGAGCAACAGTCACGGCGTCGGCCTGAATATCGAGGGCGGACTGATCCATTTCCGCGTGGGTGGCGTGAAGGCGCCCCGCACCATGCCCCATGCCGAATGCAGCGGCGTTTCCCTGCGCATGACCCCCACGGTCACCGGGCTGGGCATGAATTTGCGCTATCGCGTCGAGTTGCTGGGAAGCGAAGGCGAACCCGTCATTCTGATCGACGAGACCGACAATCTTATCGCGAGCCGTGCTGTCTGGAGACGCGCCGCCGCCAAGCTGGAGCGGCCCGCGGTCGAGACGATGCCCGACGGGCTAACGAGGAAAGATGGCG